>PLWW01000057.1 GCA_003153125.1 Candidatus Dormiibacterota bacterium
CTAGAGCGATGCAGAATTAGATGGCCCGCGGACAACGCCAACCGTGACCGCAGTCTGACGGAGGCGGGGCATCATCACCATCACCGCAGCAATCGCAACAGCGCCGAAGCCGGAAACGAGAAGAGGCAGCCGACCATTACCACCCCAGGCGAGGCCGGCCCAGAGACCGGCGATGAGAATGGTGCCACCGGTCAGGCCTTGATAGATGCCCTGTGCGGACCCCTGCCGGCCGCTGCCCACGAGCCCAGCAATCCAGGCTTTGCCAACACCGTCTGTGCACGCAGTGAAGCCTCCATAGAGAGGGAGCACCACCCACACCCATGCACTGGTGTTCGCCAGGCCGAGTCCCACGTAGCCGATGGCGAAGAACACCAGGCCGAGCGCGAAGACGAGGGATGGATGGACGCGGTCGGTCAATGACCCGGCCGGAAAGCTGGCAACGGCGTACACCGCGTTATACAGGACGTACGCGAGTACCACCCCGACCACTCCGAGGCCAAGTTCGTGCGCGCGCAGGAGCAGAAGGCTATCGGGAAAGTTGAGCAGTGAGAACGCGATGAGAATGCCGATCGTCCGCCAGAACGGGCGCTGGAGACTCCTCATGGTCTCCGTGCGCCGTCCCTTTATCGTCTTCTTTTCGGCACGTCGTGGCGACTCGCGCACCGCCGCGATGAGTAGAACCGAGAGGACCGCGGGCACCACTGCGATGAGAAACAGCGGGCGAAGGTCGGCCTTGTTGCTCAACAGTTCGTACCCGCCGAGCCCCAGAAGCGGACCGACTACGGCGCCAGTAGTATCTGCGGCACGGTGCAAACCAAAGATCCGTCCGCGCGTCCCCGGCGCGGCTCCGTCCATGAGCAGCGCATCCCGTGGCGCTCCCCGCACGCCCTTGCCCAGGCGATCGATGACGCGACCTGCCATTACCACTGGCCAAACGCTGGCAAACGCGATGACGATCTTGCCGAGAGCGGCGGCGCCATAACCCAGACCGATGAAGTGACGCTTACTCCGCCGGTCGCTGAGCCGGCCGGTCACCAGCTTGGTGAGCGAAGCGGCGCCTTCAGCGACTCCCTCGATGATGCCGACGACTGCAACGGGGGCCCCGAGCTGGACGGTCAAGAAGATTGGCAGGAGCGGGTAGAGCAGTTCGCCGGCCGCATCCTGAAGAAAGCTGACGCCAGAGAGCACGACGACGTTGCGCGTCAGCCACCCCCGTGACGGAGATTCGTCACTCATGGGTGGGAACAATGGCGCATCCGGCCTGGCACCGCGCGCTACCATCGCGAGCAACCGCGACAGTAACGGACGTAGCGGAACTCAGGCAACGTACCTGCTGTATGCGGCCACCCACTCGGACGTGATGGCCTGCACGGCGGTGGCGAGCGAAAAATGGTCGAGGCAGACGAGCGGGTGCAAACGGTTCTCCAGAACGTCTTTCTTTTTAGCCTGATCCCAGGGTTGAGGCCAAAGGTTGGCTTGGTCGGTGGCACCGGAAAGGCTCAAGGGTGCCAAATGGTCCAATTCCACTGCTGATAGTGGAGTGTCGGCCATTTCGTATGCCGCCATCAACTGGCGTTTCATGGGCTCCGCCACGCTCTGAGCGCCACGGCAGCCGTCCTGATCAGGTTCTGGGCATCGATCCTCTTGCGGGGGCCGACGGGGAGGCCGACCTGGAGTACGCAGGTGGCTGCGCCGCCACGGTGTGCGAGGCGCAGTGATGAACGGTCGGGCGTTTGCCCAGCAGCTCGTGCAGCGGCTCGGAGGCCGCTTCTCCTCCGAGCTCGGCCTCGACCTCGACCGCCGGCCCGGCGACATCGAGCGGTGGTTCCTGGCGGCGACCCTGTTCGGCAACCGCATCAGCGCAAGCATCGCGGTCCGCACGTACCGGACGCTGGCCAGGGCCGGGGTGCGAACCGTGCCGGATGTTCACCAGCGAAGCTGGGACGACCTGGTGGAGCTTCTCGACCAGGGCGGCTACCGGCGCTACGACTTCCGCACCGCCACGCGCCTGCAGCAGCTGGCCGGCACCCTCGACACAGCCTGGGGCGGCCGCGTCGCCCGGCTTCTCGCCGAGTGCCGGACGGTGGCCAGGCTCGAGGCTGCGCTCGACGACCTGCCCGGATGGGGGCCGGTGACGGTGCGTCTCTTCCTCCGCGAGCTGCCGCTCGCCTCCAGGCTGCCGGTCGACGAGCGGGCGCTCGCAGCCGCCGCCCACCTCAGACTGATCGAGAAGGCCGGTGCACCGCGGGCGGGCGCGAACGTGCGGCGCGCAGCCGCTGCTGCCGGTCTCGACGCGCGCGATCTCGAGGTTGCCCTCGTGCGACTTCGGTTGCGGCATGGGGACATGAAGGGCTGCCTTGGTGGTGACGCATGCACCGTCCTCGCCGGAAACCCCTGACGTCCACAGGACGCCGCACCGGTCAGGCCGCGAGGCGGGGAGGTTCCGACCTCAGCTCGCCGAGCTGCAGGCGGCGGGCCACATCGCTCGGCGACACGATGCCGACCAGGTGATTGCCCTCGAACACGAGCGCGCGCCCGTCGCTCTGCGGTCCGAGTCTGGGTAGGAGATCGGTCAGGAGGTCGGCCGGCGCCGCTCGGGGCATCTGCGCCAGCGGGATGGCCATGTCTGCGGCACGCACCGTCGAACGCTGGCCCGCAGGCACACGCTTCATGCTGCGCAGCGTCACCAGGCCCGATCTCAGGGTCGACACCCGTACAGAGGTGCCCATTCAGGAAGCCATGGCGCGGCTGCGGCAGGGACGCACCAGCTTCGTCATCGCCCACCGGCTCTCGACGATTCGCAACGCGAGCACGATCGTCGTGATGGACGCTGGACGCATGTGGAGCAGGGCGCTTACGCCGAGCTCCGCGGACGCCGTGGCGTCTACGACCGCCTGTACACCAGCCAGTTCACCGAGCCCCTCGCTGAGGCGGCAATCATACGTTCTGCACTTTACTGCCGACGCGATTAGTAATTGTCACTATAGTCATTTACGTCCCTGCCCGCCTACGTCAACCGCATTGTTACTTCCGAAACGAGGCAAGTCCGCGCCGACAAAAAACTCCAGACACTTGGTGAGTTCAGTACTGAGCTCGCTTCCATGTCCGGAGCTGGCGTCCATGCTGATCACTTCCGAATCCCGACCTAGGGCCGAAGGTCCCGATCTTGACAGGGGCCTTCGGCCCTAGGCTGACCGTCGTCATCGGCAGAACGATCGAGGCCTTGCGGGTCGGCGAAAACCTCGGCGATGCGACGGCCACTTGGCAGGCACATCGTGGACCTTCGGCACTTCTGCCCGCCGCCTTGCCGGCTGACAATGCAGGCGTCCCGACAGGGGCAGAATCGGGCGACCCGAAGACCACACGAGCGCGCAAGACGATGGTGACGCGAGCGCGAGAACCCATTGAGCAGGCGGCAGGCCCCGTCCCGTTCAGCCTTCAGTGGCGAGCCGTCTACCGAACCCTCGCCCGTCCACGCCACCGTGATGCGGTCGTGTGGCCCTCGTGGTACGTTGCTCCAGGTCTGCGGAGCGACCGTCGGGTTGCCGAGCGCTGAGTCACTCGTCGAGGTACTGCCCGACGCTGACCCGATCGGCTTTGACCGGTCGTGCTCCTCCCGAACGCTTCCGCAGCTGGGCGAGCTTGTCGAGGACCCTCGGCTCGGCGCCTGATTTTGACCTTGAGTCTGCGGCCGTCAACGTTGAGGACGCTGCACCAGAGCCCCTTGTCGGCGTCGTGGTACCGGCATGGCCCCCAGGATCTCGGCCAGTGTGCTCACGTGGCCGCCCGCCGCACGGATCTCGTTCAGCGCCCGCTCGCCGTCGCCCGGCTGGCGGTCGACGGCGCGCACCGCGTCGCGCACCACGGTGGTGGCGAACCCTTCGCCGCACGCTGCCAGCGCGGTGGCCCGCACGCAGTAGTCGGTGGCAAGGCCTCCGATGACCACCCGGCGCACGCCACGGGCGCGCAGCAGGTCGCCGAGGCCGGTGCCGTCGAATCCGGAGTACTGCTCCACAGCCGGATCGGTGCCCTTGCTCACGATAAGCTGCGCGATGGCGTTGATGTCCGGGTGGAGGGCGGCGCCGGATGTTCCGATGACACAGTGCGGCGGCCACGGGCCTCCTTGGGCGGCGAAGCTGCAGTGACCCGGGGGATGGAAGTCACGGGTCGCCACGACCAGCCCGGCGTGGGCGGCCAGCTCGCGTATCGGAGCGACGACGGCGTCGCCGCCTGTCACCCCCAGTGCTCCCCCGGGAAGGAAGTCGCGCTGCACGTCGACGGCGATGAGCGCGGTGTCGGCTGGGTCGATCACGGCACCGGCATTGTCGCTCGGCCGCACCACCCGGGGGGGCAGCGCCGGCGCGCCGTGGCCGGCGTGCGGGACCGGCGTAGACTCCACGCCGGCTGTCACTCCACCCCATTCGTACGGGGCCGCGGGCCGGCCAGGACCGTGCCTGGCCACTCGCCCGATGGCGCGCACCAAACCCGACTGCTCCAGCACGCGCCGGAAGTTGGACGGCTCGTAGGCGGTGCCGATGGCTTCGAAGACCTGGCGCGGCCTGCGGAATGGTGAAGCGCTCGGGGAGCAGGAGCAGGCCCACGGCGATGTTGGACTACCACAGCTTGCCCCGCAAGCGTTCCACGGTGTCGGCGACGATGCCCGCGTGGCCGAATCCGAGCTCGGGGAGGCTGTCCACCGGCAGCCAGCGGCCTCCGGAGTCCCCGGCGCTGAGCACGGCGGCATCGATGACCCACGAGCGCTGCTGAAACACAGTCCCCCAGGCATCGAGGCGGCGACGGTGGCGCCGAGCAGCTCTGAGACAGCCGCATCCTGACGTGCAGATATGGCTGCGCACGCATCCCCGGATCCACCTCCACTTCACCCCCACCAGCACCAGTTGGCTGAACCAGGTGGAGACATGGTTCTCGATCGTGCACCGCAAGGCGATCCGCCGCGGTGTCCTCCGCAGCGTGCCCCACCTCAAGGACGCCATCCAGCGCTTCATCCACAGCTGGAACACTCACCGGCATCCCTTCGCGTGGGTGAAGACAGCCGATGAAATCCTGGTCCATGCGAACCAGAAAGCCAGCAATCCATGGCGCGGTTGCTGCACCCGGAGGGGCCCACCGCTGCTCACGAACCTGCTCACGGAGGGCCTCGCCGCCTAACTCACCGACGTTGTGAGAACTCCATCGAATTCACGCCACTTCGGGGGACTTGGCCGGCCCTGGTGCACCGGTGAACGCGTCGGGATGCACCGTAACCGCTGGCCATGGTCCTGCTGCCAATCGATGACTGACTTCGACGTTCAGCGGGTGCGTTAGAGATGAGAGCTCGGGTCGGATCTCAAGCCAGTTCGTCACCCGATTAGGCTGCAATGCCCCTGGGGGCGGTCAGGCCCCTCCTGGACGCCAGGGTGAGAGACCTCAAGCCGAGCGGCAGCGGTTCGTCCGCCGCGACACTCGCCGGTCGAGGGCCGGGCGACGCCAGATCGGGAACGTGACGGCAAGAGAAGTGGAATCGGGTGACCGGTTTCCACTCCTGTGCGTTCTCAGTATCGGCGAGCGGCTAAGGCAAGTGAGGACCTATGTCCCGGAACCTGATGCCATTTGGCTCTGGGTCGGCCTGTCCCATTGTCGCATCGTGGTCAGCACTGACTGACAGGAGCAGCCGCCATGTTGTGGATATCGCGTCACCAAACCCAAGCGAATCAGCGCATCGCCGAAGGGCTCGAGAATCAAGTCATCGCGCATTTCAGAGTCCGCGTTGCACTGTGCCGCGTGGTGGACGACGCTCGACGCGGCGCCGAGGTCCGTGCCCGACTCGAGCCAGGCCCTTGATGAGATGGGGCGTTGTTACGCGCATGCGCTCACACAGGAGTCGGCGCATCGTCGCGGCGAGGTGATGTGATGGACAGGTCGCTGGCCCCATCGGTCACTCTCCCGAGCAAACGGAGAGATGCCGCCGTTTTTGCGGATCGCAAGGACGCAGGCCGCCGCCTCGCGCAACTACTCGACAGGTTTCGGGACGATCATCCGGTCGTTCTCGGCCTACCGCGTGGCGGAGTACCCGTTGCATTCGAGGTGGCCAAGTCACTCAATGCACCCCTCGACGTTCTTGTCGTTAGCAAACTCGGAGTCCCATGGCAGCCCGAGCTCGGCATGGGAGCGATCGGCGAAGGCGGAGTTCGCGTCTTCAACGCATTGGTGATCGCAGCCGAAGGGCTCACCGGTGCAGAGGTCGAGACCGTCACGGCGCGAGAGGAAGGCGAGGTAGCCCGGCGCGTCGAACGGTACCGTGGCTCCATGCAGCGGGAGGCGGTCGCGGGGCGCGCGGTCATCCTCATCGATGACGGGCTGGCCACCGGATTCACCGCTCGCGCAGCAATCGAGGTCCTCCGCCGCGAACGGGCTCGCCGAATTGTCCTGGCGGTGCCTGTCGCCCCGGCCGAGACGATCGCGGAGATGGCGAAAGTTGCGGACGACCTCGTGTGCCTCGAAACGCCCGAAGACTTCCACGCCGTCGGCCAATTCTACCGAGACTTCGCACAGGTCACCGACGACGGCGTTGTGGCGCTGCTCCTGCAGTATCACAGCCACAGAGGCATCAACAGCGTCANNTTGCGCGATCGCTCAACAACGCAGGGCTTGGAACCCTGCTCTTCGATCTCTTGACAGAGAGCGAATCATCGGATCGACGCAACGTCTTCGATATCGACGTTCTGACACAGCGTCTCGTCGGCGTGACGCGCTGGGTGCAGGATCGACCAGAGTGCAAAGGAATGGCGCTCGGCTACTTTGGAGCCAGCACCGGGGCCGCGGCCGCGCTTGCAGCGGCGGCCCTTTTGCCGGACACCGTTTCAGCAGTGGTCTCGCGGGGAGGCCGCCCCGACCTAGCCGGGTCGCAGCTCCCCTCTGTGCGGGCCGCCACCCTCCTCATCGTCGGCGGAAACGACTCGGTTGTCTTGGCGCTCAATCGCACGGCGCAAGAGAAGCTGCGATGTGAGAATCGACTCGCGATCGTTCCCAACGCAACCCACCTCTTCGAGGAGGCCGGTGCGCTCGAGGCGGTTGCACACCTCGCGTGGGACTGGTTCACCACCCACCTCGCTCTGACTGCGAGTGTTGGTCACCGATAATAGGAGGAGAGTGCAATGCCCGTATACGAATATGAGTGCGCGGCGTGCGGCCACCGTTTCGAACTTGTTGTCGGTTTCGCTGAGCATGACAGGCTCCACGACCAGCGTCCTCCGTGCCCGGAGTGTTCGAGTCATGAAACCCATCAGCTCATCAGCAGCTTCCACTGCAAGGTGGCGTCCGGCGATGCCAGCGACTACTGACACATTGTGATTCGCAGCTGCTGCCGGGCATATGGAGAGCACGTAACGATCTGGAGGTGATGGGATGACTGGCACGACAACGCCAACGACCGAGGATCGTCTGGACGCCCCCGTTGCCTCACTGTCCGGCTCTCCACGCCATCCACTTTCCATTTCACTTCGTCCCGCTCCTGCGATGTACCAGGGCGAGACGGCGACGTGTCCGGCCTGCGAGGGCACAAGGGAAGCCGTCATCGGGCGGATCGGGCTCAGGCTGGTCTTCCAGTGCGGTCGCTGTCGAGTGCTCTTCTATCGCGGCAACTCCCTGACACGGCCCTGAGAACAGAAGGTCTCAGCGAGGTGATCACGTGAGCAAGAACGTGCGAGTGGCGATCATCGGGGCGGGCAACTGCGCCTTCTCGCTGGTCCAGGGTGTCGAGTCTTACCGCAATGCGGATCCGGCCGATTTCGTTCGGGGGCTGATGCATGTCGCCCTCGGCGGATATCACGTCGCCGATATCGAGTTCGCCGCCGCGTTCGACATCGACACGGAGAAGGTGGGATGCGACCTCTCGGAAGGCATCTTCCGTGGCATGAACAACACGGCGCAATTCGCCGATGTGCCACACCTCGGTGTTCCCATCCAGCGCGGCATGACACACGATGGGTTGGGGAAGTATCTGAAGGAGGTCATCACCAAGGCACCCGGGTCGACCGTCGACCTCGCTGGCGTCCTGAAGGATACCGGCACCGGCGTGGTACTGAACTATGCCCCGGTGGGCAGCGAGGCGGCGACCAAGTGGTACACGGAGCACATCCATGCCGCCGGATGCGGCATGGTGAACTGCATCCCCGTCTTCATCGCGCGCGAGCCGTACTGGCAGCGCCGCTTCGAGCAGCGCGGGCTGCCGGTCATCGGTGAGGGCATCAAGTCGCAGGTAGGGGCGACCATCGTGCACCGGGTGCTGACGCGCCTCTTCCGCGAGCGTGGCGGTAGGTTGGAGCACACATACCAGCTCAACGTCGGTGGCAACACCGACTTTCTCAACATGCTCGAGCGTGAGCGCCTCGAGAGCAAGAAGATCTACAAGACCAATGCAGTCATATCCCAGCTCGATTACGAGCTCGACAAGGACGATGTGCAGATCGGACCGTCCGACTACCTGCCCTGGTTGAAAGATCGCAAGTTTGCGTTCATCCGGCTCGAGGGGCGCACCTTCGGCGACTCGCCGAACAGCGCCGGCATCGTCATCGATGCATTGCGGTGCTGCAAGCTGGCGATGGACCGTGGCATCGCCGGGGCGCTGGAGGGTCCCTCCGCGTACTTCATGAAGTCGCCGACACAGCAGGTGTCGGACGCGGTAGCGAGGGTGCTCACGGAAGAGGTCATCGCGGGCGGGCCAGAGGCCGCCGGCGACGGACACCGATCTGCTGTGGCAACGACGACCGGGCAAACCGGCAGCACCGTCAGCATGCAGCACATGTCGAAACGGGGTTCAGGACGGTGAACGCCCCAGTCGCCCTGAGCTGCTGAGGTGCCGAATCAGGGGACGAAGATTCCCTCGCCACACCGACCGTGCGCGCTCGTCGTAGACAGCGGTGCGGTCCTGGCTGTTCCCCCCCCTCCTGGAACGAGCGTGATCCCATTACGAATCGTGTTCGGCGAGGAGGTGCTACGCGATGTGGCGGACATCACCGCAGAGGAGTTCTATCGCCGCCTGGAGGCTGGCGAGCGGGCGACTACCTCGACACCGAGTGCGGGCGAGTACCTCGAGGCACTCATCGGCGCTGATGGCGCCGAGATCGTCTGCCTTACGCTTCCCGACCACCTGAGTGGCATGTTCACCGCGGCCAACCTCGCGGCGCGCCTGTTTCACGAGTCTGGAGACGAGCGGCGGGTGACCGTGATCGACACCGGCACCGCCGCGGCGGGTCTGGGTCTGGTGGCCAGAGCTGCCGCTGAGCTCTGCGCCGCCAGCGCGACCGCGGACTGCGTCTACCGCCGAGTGCACGAGGCGTGCAGGTCCGTGCGCATGTTCGGAACACTGCGAACGCTGACATACCTGGCGCGTGGTGGCCACGTCCCCTCGATCGCTGCCAGCGTGTCCGGCTTGCTCGACGTGCGTCCCATCCTCGAGCTGCGCTCGGGCGAGGTGCATCGATATGCGCTGGCGCGGACGGAATCACATGTTCTCACCACGTTTCGCGAGATCGCCGAGCGTGAGCTCCCAAAGGGCCAGCCGCTCTGGGTGCTCGCCTTCCATTCCAGTGACGAGCAGGCCGCTCAGTCCATCCTGGACGCGGTCGCGTCGGTGACCCGTGTGGCGCGCGCAGAGGTTATCCCGCTCACACCCGCGCTCGGTGCACATACGGGTCCTGGGATGAGCGGCTTTGCCGCGATGCCAGTGGCGCTGTCATGAGGATCGCTATCGTCTCGCCGTACGACTACTTCTATCCAGGAGGCGTTGGCGAGCACGTGCGCGGTCTCTCCGCAGCTCTGCGGGATCACGGCCACGAAGTCATCGTGCTCGCCCCCAGCAACGTCGCAACATCGGGCGTTGCCACGCCAGGATATGTCCGTATGGGACGCAGCGTTCCGGTGCCCGGCAACGGTTCACTGGCGCACATCGGACTGTCCGTGTCGCTCGGACGTCGCGTCGACGAGCTCCTCGACACCGCGTGCTTCGACGTCATTCACTATCACGAGCCGCTGCTGCCGACAGTGCCCCTCACTGTGCTCCGCCGCCACCACGGGGCCAACGTCGGCACCTTTCACGCCTACGCCGGCCGAAGCCTCGGCTATCAGTACGGAAGACGCTTCTTGTCTCGCTACTTCCGACGGCTGCACTCGTGCATCGCGGTGAGCGTGCCGGCGTGCGACCATGTCCGCCGCTACTTTCCTGGCGACTATCACGTCATTCCCAACGGGGTGGACACGACACGCTTCGCCCCGAGCCGGCCGCCGCATCAGGGTCTGCGCCGTAGCGGTATGTTCACGCTGCTCTTCGTGGGCAGGTTGGACAAGCGCAAGGGATTGGAGACGTTGCTCGCCGCGTACGAGATGCTGCGAACGGTGCGCAGCGATGTGCGTTTGGTGCTCGTCGGCGACGGCCCGAAGGGTGCCGCTTGCCGGCGTCACGTTACTCGACGCCATATCCCGGACGTTGATTTCCGGGGATTCGTTGACGCCGCGATGCTGCCAGGCTATTACACCGGTGCCGACATCTTCTGCGCCCCAGCGACCGGCCAGGAGAGCTTCGGCATCGTGCTGCTCGAGGCGATGGCCAGTGGCGTTCCCGTGGTCGCCTCCGCGATTGCCGGCTTCTCCGAGATCATCGGCAATGGGCGTGAGGGCCTGCTGTTGCCCCCTGGCGATGCGGCGGCCTGGTCGCGGGCACTGGCTGCCCTGCTGGACGACCCCGCCCGCCGGCGTCGGATGCGCGCGGCAGGCGTTGCGGCTGCCCAGCGCTACGCCTGGCAGCGTGTTACCGAGGAGATCCTCGAGGTCTACGAAGAAGCCCGCCTGCGGGAGCGGCGCGGCCTCGTCGCCGCCTGTCTGCCAGCCTTGTATGGCTGTCCAGCCGGTGAGCATCCGGTCGCCGGTCAGGTGTGATCAATACGGAAGGTGTCGACCTACACGTGACGCCCATCAACAACAGGAGATAGCAGCATGATTGCCTGGTTCAGCATCGCTCCGGATGACGGTTCCGGCTCGTATTCCAAGCATGTGGCCGCAGCGCTGCGGGTCATCCGGGAGAGCGGCTTTGCGTTCCGCCTCGGTGCCATGGGGACCGAGGTCGAGGGGCCGCGCGACGAAGTGTTCGCGCTGCTCGCGCGTTGCCACGAGGTCCTTGCCACCGCTCCCGGCGTCCGGCGGACCGACACGGTGATCAAGATCGACGACCGCATCGGGGCGGACACCGGTGAGCTGGACCGGAAGGTGAGCGCCGTCGAGCGCCTCATCTGAGGGATCGGTGCAGGGTCAGGCTGGCTGCTGACCGACGTGCCTGTACCACGTCGTTCAGCGATGACTGCACTGTAGGTACGACATGATCGCGGCCGTCACGGGCGCCTGCGGGCATCTCGGTGGCAACCTGATCCGGGCGCTGCTCGAGGCGGGTCACCATGTTCGGGCGGTGGACCTGCGGGCCGGCGCCGCGATCGAGGGCTCGCAGGTGACCTTCGTCGAGGCCGATGTCCTCGAGCCGGAGTGGCTCCGCCGTGCCTTCCGCGGCGTCGAAGTGGTGTTCCACTTGGCGGCGATCATCTCAGTGACCGGAGATCCGCATGGTCAGGTCCAGGCGATCAACGTCACCGGAGTCCAGAATATGGCTGACGCAGCACTCGCGTGCGGTGTCCGCCGTCTAGTGCATTGCAGTTCGGTCCCCATGACTACGCACCGTCACGTATGGGCAAGGTCTTGCTTGCCCTGCAGCAGCGGCGCCTGCCCGCGGTCGTCGGAGGGGGATCCGATTGGGTCGACGTCCCCGATGTGTGCGCCGCGTGCATCGGCGCGTACCGGCTGGGACCCCGAGGCGAGAATTACCTGATTCCAGGGCATCAGGCGACGGTGCGGGAGCTGGCGACGATCGCGGAGTCGATCACGGGCGTGCCCGCTCCAGGATGGACGATATCGCTGTGGTTCGCCCCGGCTCCTGGCGCCTTTGCTCACACCGTTCAGCCGGGCTCAAAAGAATCCGCTGCTCCACTCGACCGAATCCCTGCACGCGCTGCGCTTTCATCCCGTGGTCAACGGCGAGAAGGCAGCGCGGGAGCTGAAACATCATTCGCGTCCGCTCGTTGACACCATCCGAGACACCTATGCGTGGTTCACCGCGCCACGCGCTCACCAGGGAGGGCCGCCGTGACCACCGGGGAAGTGATCCCTCGGCCATGGTCTGGGCTCGTGTGGAGGAAGGTTCCATTTCCTGCTTGAGCGTTTCAGCGGAGCGTGCTCAAGGGTTTCACCGCATGAGCTCGCCGATCGCAGTGCTGCCGTCATGGGCGGGAGCCACCGACGTGATCAACATCTACCGCAGCTTCGCTGCGGCATCTGCGATGCAAAGCTCGTCGCCAGACCCCGGAGTGACAAGCGCAGATGTTATGTGTGCGCGCGAGGCCCGGGCTTCTTCGGCTGCGGCGAGATTCACGTCTGAGCATGACCGTGGTGCCTCGACACAAGCAGGGCAGGCTGGGGCGGGCGCGAGCGAGCTTCCGGAAAGAGGCATAGGCGAACTGCTGCTCCACATCCCACGGGGTAAGGTGCGCCTCACGCACTGCCTTGACGAGAGCGAACGACTCTCCGAGCTCGGCTGCCAGGCTCCGCTCGTCGTAACGACGGACCCCCAAACCACTGCACCTCGGTGGCCCGTCGGGGGCAAAGGTGGCGATGATGACGGCCCTTGCGGCACGACAGTCCTGGTCACGGCTTCGACATATTGCTGACGTTGTTGCGGCTCGATCAGGAAGTGGAAGAGCGCTCGGTCGTGCCAGACGTCGTACATACCGATCTCGCCCGTAGTGAGTACGTCACCAACCACCCAGCGAACCGGGTCGGCCCTGCTTCCTAACCGGGACTGTGTCCGCTCAATCGCGCTGCCTGAGATGTCGAGCACGGTGATGTGTCGGTAGCCCCTCTCGAGCAGGTGGTCGACCAACAAGGAGTCGCCACCTCCGACATCGATAATCCGGGCATCACGGTTTGGAGCCGCATCAGTGATCAAGTGGAGTGAGAGCGACGGGTGTTCCTGGAACCAGCTCAGTCTGTCGCTGGGCTTTTCGCGGTACATCTCGTCCCACCGGGCTCCTTGATCGATCTCAATCGCAGGGCTCACCTCCGGCCGCCCATGACGGCCATATTCATCGATCGGGATCACGTCGTGAGCATGAGCGGTCTCGACAGCAGACGACGACGGCTCAAGGCAGCCTCGCCATGCCGAGGATGTGGGGCGACGTGGGGAGAGCGACCCGCACGTCAGGAAAGCGAAAGTGTTCGATCTCCTCGATGGCGAAGCCGGCGCCCTCAATCGCCGCCGCAGTACCCCGCCCGGTATGGCAGCCACCTGCGAGGGTCGGCCAGACGGTGGCGTCGAGCAGCGTCTGCACCCGTCTGAGCGTAGCGCTCTCGGCCCGGACGTGTTCGAAGAAGCGCAGCTGGCCACCTGGGCGCAACACGCTGCGACCCTCGCGCAAGGCGCGGGCCTGGTCGGGAACCGAGCAAAGCACCAGAGAGTAGACGATCGCGTCAACGCTCTCGTCCTCAGCCGGCAGGCGATCCGCCACGCCCGGGACGACATTGACCGTAACCGGTGCCCGGGCCGCATTCTCCAGGGCTTCTCGGCGCAGCTACGCTTCGGGCTCGACGGCCAGCACACTGGTCACGCTTGGCGGGTAGTGTGCGAAGGACGGCGGTTTCCAAGTGGGCCGCTGCGTTAGCGGCCCATCATGTTCCCGTTCATCATCCAGTTGCCCCAATTGGAAACGTGTTGTGCCATCCAGTTGGCCATCTGGCCGCACCATGCTGGAGAAGCAGTTCCGCCGCTGGTAGAGCCGGAACCGGCGGCCATCCACTGCTGGCATGTGGCCTGCAGTGTGGTGGCACTGCCCCACATCGTTGCGCCCGTCATACGCTGGTTGCGCAGCTGCTGGCCCATCCAGTCGGTCATGGTGGTGCACCAGGCGGCGCTGGGAGAGCCCTGCCCGAGGGTCGGCGCTGAGCTCCCGGACCATTGCTGACATGACTGCTGCACTGACGTCAACTGCGCCGACGCCAACTGTTGGCTGGCAGCGTTACCCGTTGAGGACGAGTCATTGCCGCGGAAGACCACGATGCCGATGGCAAGGGCAACCAGCATGGTGGCCATGACGCTTATTGCCAGCAGCCACGTGCCCCGGCGTCGGGCTCTCGGTTGGGGCGGGGTCGCGGTCGGGATCGTTTGCATCGTGTTCAGTTCTCCCAGTCTGAGTCGGTGAGCATTGCCGCCGGTAGGGCCGAAAGTCCCGGATCGGCGCGGCTTGCCGACCCGGGTCTACGGTGCTGGCGGGCGTCCGGGCGGTCCAAGCGTCGGCAGCTCCGCAGAACGACTCATCATCTCGGTGCCGATTCCAGTCGTCGTGGTCCCGGCGCGGGCGAGCGCGCCATCAAGGATCCGCCGGGTCCTTGTCCCACTGGACGGGACGCGCACCGCCAGCGACGCTCTCCTTCATGCTGTGCAAGGCAGCGTGCAACCGGACGTTCGCTTCATCGCCCTCCACGTCCACACGGGACGTCCCTGCCGATGTTCAGCGACCAATCGCATCACGAGGTCCGGGCGTGGAGCGCCGAATTCCTCCGGCGTCATGCGCGCCCGATCTCGGTCACATCACCGCTGCGGCTGCGTGTCGGCCAAGCCGGCGATGAGGTGCTGGCTGTCGCCGCGCAGGAGAGAGTCGACCTCATCGTGCTCGGGTGGCGGCAGGACCTCTCAGCCGGCCGAGCGGCGGTCGTGCGTTCAACGCTGCTGCGCGCGACGGTCCCGGTGCTCCGGATTCCCAGGCAGCGGGAGGCGCGCGCTCAACTTCCCGCAGCGCACGCCCATGGGCCCGCGGCGCGCGCCGGTCCGCAGTCGGCGGTCTGTTTGGAATTACAGTAGTCGCCGGTCGTCGAGCGAAGCCGGGCACCATCGGCGCGACCGCCGGGCACTACCGCCCGACCTGCAACCTCGCCGGCCACGACGCGGCTGGCATGACGGTCGAGATGACCCTCCCGTAGAACTCCGCGATCGCATTCTGCGCAAGGGCGCGTACACCAAGGCTGATTTCGCCACCGCCGCTACCTGCGAGTGACGCGTGGCACTTGAAGTCGGGACCAACGGCCCTTCCCGCCCCGGGCGCGCTCGTCCCAGTGTTGTGATGACCAGTCAGCTCCTACGGAGGCGGAATCTCATGAAGACTGCTAACTCGACACTGCAGGATCTCGTCATGGCCGAGTTGCGGTGGGACCCGAGTATTGACGCTGCGAACCTCGGTGTCACTGCGCATGACGGGGCCATCACTCTCTCCGGCCACGTTCCCAGTTTCCCGGAGGCCGTCGCCGCTGAGAAGGCGGTAAAGCGCGTCCGCGGAGTGGTCGCTGTGGCCAGTGAACTCGAGGTCCACCTGCCAACATCCTGGCACCGCGACGATACCGACATCGCTGAAGCGCTTGCTCACAGACTCGGCGACTCGAGCTCCCTCCCGGCGGGATCGGTCAAGGCGATGGTGAAGAAGGGACGGGTGACCCTCGAGGGAACGGTCGCATGGTCGTATCAGCGCGATGTGGCCGAGCGCGTCGCCCGTCAGGTCGCGGGGGTCACGCTGATCACCAACAGGATCACGGTCAAGGCCACCGCGTCGGCCCACGATGTCGAGGGGGACATCCGCGCGGCCTTGCACCGCCGCGCCAATCTGGACGCCAACGGTGTCCACGTTTCCGTCCGCGGGAACGTGGCAACCCTGAGCGGCACGGTTTCGTCACTCGCCGAGGACCGTGCGGTGTGGTGGGCGGCATCAGCAGCTCCCGGCATCGAGCGGGTCGTCGATCAGCTGACTGTTCTCCCCGCGCCTGTCCTGGCTGGCAGCCTGCGGTAGTGCGGCTGGTGGGGCGGCCCCGCGTGGGCCGCCCCACCCTCGTGCACGAGCAAGTGGAGGAATTGCATGACCAAGCACAGCACGGCCCGACATGCGAACGTGCTGCACGACCCTGTCGGCGGTGCGATGGGCTGGCTCCTCGTCCTCTTCGACGAGGAGCGTGGACGGATTTTCGAAGCCGCACCGGAAGGGATCGTGGAATGGGAGCAGTTCACCTCGCGCGACGAGGTGGTGAACCCGGAGCGGCGGTGGAAGGGGATGGGTGCCCGGTATGGTGCCCACGCGCAACACGTTGCGGCCGGATCTCACGTGGACACTCACCGCACTGAGGTCCGGCGGGAACACGCACGGACGGTCGCCGCGGCGGTGAACGATCACGTGCACGAGCACCCTGACGCGCAGATCTTCGTCGCCGGTCCGGTCAGAGACCGCGCCGCGCTCATCGCCGCCTTCCCGCGGTCGACGGTCCGTAGGGTGGCCGGGCAGTTATCGGTTCCAATGTTCGAGACGTTGCCCGAGGTTGCGACTCGATTCCGCGCCGTCTTACAGGGCGTCGCCGAAGAGGTGGCGCCCTAAGGGCGAAAAGCCATTCGGCTGGTCACTACGAAATGGTGGCGAATGGCACAGGCCCGAGTGTCCAGGCGGCGTACCTACTCTCGCTGCGTCAGGGTTGGCGAGCACTTGACCGGTACACCTTGACGAGCACCGCGTGACAGGCGTCGCTCTCCGCGGCGGCAGTGGCTTCGCACCCGGACGTGATAGAAAGCCGCTGTGACCAACCTCCGTACGGCCCGGTCGTGGCTCTGGCCTGACGGCCAGGCCAGCATCGTCCGCAGCCGCGCACGGGGGAGTACTGCGCAGGCGGGTCGAGTCCAGAGCTCTCGCGTTCAGCCGTGGCGGGGTCAATGCCGACACCCTCCGCGCAGGGTTGCTAGTGTGGCCCCGGTCGACGCGCTGGCTCGCCCCCGTGCCGTCCGCGGCCACCACGCGATGACCGTTGCTGCCGGCACGTCCGCTTGAACGCTGGAGGCAGGCGTGTTGAATGGCCCGGGTTGTCGCGCGGCTCTGGGCGGAGCCAGCTGCACGGACCGGGACTGATGTCGATCAATGAAGGATCGACCTTCCTGGTATGCGCCGCCGACAGTTCTATCGAGTCCCTCGTCTGGCAGGGACGGGGCCTGTACGCCGATGACGCCCGCTTCCTTTCGCGCCACGTACTGCGACTCAATGGGCGTTTGCTCGTAGTCGTGGCGTCCGCTCGCCTCTCGCATCGCCATGCCCGATGGACGCTGATGGCTCCTGCGCTCGGCGCCGTCGACGGGACTGTGTCTGCTGTCCGCGTCTCCGTCACCCTGGACCGCACCATCAGCGCGCAGCGTCTTCACGAAGACATCACCGTGCACGTCTACGGGGCGCAGCCAGGGCCGCTGCTGCTGGAGGTCGTCGTCTCCAGCGACTTCGCTGATCTCTTCGAGGTTCGCACCGAGCGCTGGCAGCGCCGTGCCGACCTCTGCACGACCTGGCGGACTGAACTGCCCGGTGTGTGGCGCAGACACGACACCGGTCGACGACGTTGTGGAAGAAGCTGTCGAGCAGGCGGCCCACGGCGGCGAGTGCCGCTTTGTCCGCGGCGAGCTCCTGATGCGGACGACGGTGTGGCGGCGATCGTCCGTTACTGATGCGACGCTCGCCGTCGGTGTCGTAGTCGCGCGTGCAGCGTCGTCGACAGCCGGGCCAGACGACGACGGATACCTGGACCGGCCGGACGTGGCTCCCACTCGAAGAAGAGCAGGGTGACGATCAGAGCTCCAATTGCCCATCCGACCATGACGAGGAGATCAGTTCCACTCAGTGCCGCATGCCCCGGCGTCGCGACGAAGATGTCCTCGAGCGCGTCAGCGAGGTGCTTGACCGGGAAGACTGATGCTGCGATGGACAGCCACCCGGGAGCTC
>PLWW01000043.1 GCA_003153125.1 Candidatus Dormiibacterota bacterium
GCCTGCTTGGGAGGGTTCGATTCCCTTTCCCGGCACGTTCGATTATCGCCATTCGTATTCAGACTGATGGTCTGGAGTGCCCCTGAATACCCCTGAATTGACCCCCTGAAGGGTATCGAGCACCGTCGCCGCCTCGCGGTGCATGGCCGGCGTGGCGTGACTGTAGAGGTCGAGGGTGATCGCCACTGTGGCGTGGCCGAGCATCTCAGAGACGAGCTTCGGGTGGACTACGCGGACCACGACATCACCTACCTCTTCGGCGACCGTGTCGGTGACCCCACCGCGGACACCATCGTTGACGCGTTGCGCCGCCGGGGCCGCCTGACGCGAACCGAAGTGAGCGATATGTTCGGGCGCCACTCTCGCTTTTTTCGCTCTCACGAAACATCAGATCGCACCCAGCGTCAGGGTGCGGCGGTCGCACTGTCGTCGTCGCGCGGGCTGCCGACAACCTCAAGTGCGCAAGAAGCGCCCCCGTGTCGCAGAGCCGGCGCCGGGAGTCCTCGTGGTGATGGACGACGACCCGACCGCGCTCGACGCCATCCACGAGCCGCCCGACGACCATGACCGCGCGTTGCTTATCCCCGCCGTACTCAGGGGGATGCGGCGTTCACCGATCCTTATGGGGAACGACCAGCACCGGGCACGGTGCGATCTGAAGCAACCGATGGGCAACGCTGCCAAGCAAGAGTCCTTTCAGCGGGCCACTTCCGACACTGCCGAGAACGATGAGATCGGCTCCCGCGCCAACGGCCGCGTCTGCTATCGCGTGCGCCGGGCCGTGGATAACCACCTGATGTACCTCGAACCGCGCGTCGAGACCAGCTGCCTGCAGCTCCGAGACCTGGCCCGCGATCCTTGTTTTCGTCTCCGGCTCCATGCCTTGTGCGTGGTGTGCGCCCCCATGGCCGGGTATCAGTTCGTCGACGTAAACCACCTGCAAACGGGACTTGTTCTCTACGGCAAGATCCTTAGCGCAAGACATCGCCAGATCTCCGGCTTGCGACCCGTCGGTGGCTACCACGATAACCTTGAACATGTCGACACCCTTTGCAATATGCGCCGGTTGACTTCCCAGCGGACTGTAGTCGCTCCGCTGCCTGCGGTACAAGGACGGTCGACACCGCGGGCGCCACAAGGGGGGCCACCGGGTCACGGGGGACCAAGGGCCCCCCGACGACCCTAGTGGTGCACCGGGCACAAACACCTTGCGCATGCCACGAGGTCGCCTGCGGCCGAAGACGGCAACCGCCGCCCGGCACCGGACCCGGGAGGGCAGTGGGACACGGCACCCTCCCGACCCCGGAGGGGCGGGTACCTAAGCAGCCGTGCGCATGCGTCGGGGGCGCCACAGCGACAGCAGCACCAACGCAATGCCGGCTCCGGTGATCGCGCTCCCGTAAGCCACCGGAGGAACGGAGCCAGTTGACGGTGTCGCGATCGCGGCAGTGCCGTAAGTGAAGAAGGCGCTCACGGTGCGATCATTCCCCGCAGTCAGCGTCTGCTTTCCGAACATCTGCCCGGGATGGTCCGGCGTGACCCGTCCGGAACCCCTGATGAACACGAAGGTCTCAGTCGCTCCAGCGGGGAAGGTCATCGTTTGCACGAATGTGTGGCCGCTTCCTGAGCAGGGAGCGTTGCAGAGTTCCACGCCGGTTTCTCCCCACTGGACCGCAAATCCGTCCGTCTTCAGAGGCGTGCCGTTGATGGTGAGCTTGAATGTGATCGTGACCTGGCGAGTCGTTTGTGCCCGAGCTGGCGATGCCACAACCGCTAGAGCGGCCATGACCAAGCTACAACCTGCCATCAAACCGAGAACCCGTTTCACCGTCGCATCTCCGTCGGCCGGACGCCTAGAAGGGCGCTTCGAGGTCGGCGTCCATAGAACGACATGTGGCCGATTTCGTTCCGCAGCGACAGCCGGGAACGGTTGCGCTCCCGATGTCATGAGACTCGAGCGCCGCGCCGCGAGCTGGCGGGGCCGTCCGACGGAGGTTCTGGCGACACCAGGCCCTTTTCGCTGTCGGACGGCCGCACACCCGAGTAGGCCGTCTCGACATCTTGAAGGGGTCACTTATGGGGTCAAGATGGCTCGACAACGGGCATTCCAAAGACACAATGAGGCCATTCGGTAAGGGTTCGTTCCCTTTCCCGGCACTCCTCTCGAGCAGCCGGACGCCTGGGCAAGCCTAGGTCGTTTCGAGAACAGGCGGCTCGCGGTGGGGGATGGGCGAGGTATTGATGATCGACGTGGTTGTCTCTCCATATGCGAGGAAGCGGTCGAGGACGGTGGCCAGCTCGTCGATCGATCGCAGATGGAGCTTGAGATAGGAGTAGTCCGCGCCGGTGATGCGTCGGGCCTGAAGGTATCGCGTCTCTGCCTGGGGATGATGAGCTTCGGCGACACGTCTCGGCGGCAGTGGCACCTCCGCGAGGACGAGGCCGAGCCGATCGTTGGACAAGCAGTCGAAGCCAGCGTGACATTCTTCGACACCGCGGACATGTATGACGGCGGCGCGAGCGAGGAGGTCACTGGCCGTCTGCTTGCCAAGCTGTTCTCGCGGCGCGACGAGTACGTCCTCTCGACCAAGGTCTACTACCCGACGGGGCCCGCGCAGAATGACCGTGGCCTCTCTCGCAAGCACCTGCTCTCCGCGATCAATGCTTCCCTCAAGAGACTGGGAACCGACTATGTCGACCTGTACCAGGTCCATCGCTGGGACGACGAGACGCCCATCGAGGAGACGATGACCGCCCTGCACGACATCGTCAGAGCCGGCAAGGCGCGCTACATCGGTGCTTCGAGCATGTATGCATGGCAGTTCGCGAAAGCAGACAGCATCGCCCGGGCAGCGGGCCAGACCCGGTTCGTCTCCATGCAGAACCACTACAACCTTGCTTACAGGGAAGAGGAACGCGAGATGATCCCGCTCTGCCGTGATCTCGATGTGGGGATCAACCCGTACAGTCCGCTCGCCCGAGGATCCCTGACCCGCCCCCGCAACCACGAACGCGACGCGCGGACGGTGCGAGCCGCCAACGACCCGTTGGCTGAGAGCAGGTACGGCGATGGCGACCTCGATATCGTCGACGCCGTCACTGCCGTTGCGGAGGAGCGCCATCTGCCCTCCCCCAACACGGTCCTCCTCGGTGAGCTGGGCGCTCGCCGACCTGCACCGGTGCCACCTCGTAACCGCAACGGTCGCGATGCGTCATCTGGCATCCCGACTTATGAGCATCATGCTGACTGCATCATCCCGTGAGGGTGAGAGCGGCCCACCTCCGAACGGTCCGCTGCCGTCTTCACACCCGTGATGCCCGCCCTCGGCGGCCCGCTCGATGACGCCACACAGCCGCGGCCGCGGGTCATCGCCCGCCGTCTCGCCTGGTTGGTCCCTCTGACCCTCCTCCCTCTGGCCGGGGCGTGGGGCCTGCACTCCCTCAAGGCCTACGCCGCCCAGCGCACCACGGCGGCGCTTCAACTCCAGAAACTGGGCGGCGACCTCAACAACACAGCTGCCGAGATTGCATGGGCCGCGGCGCTCCACCTGCCCGACAACAGCGTGGAACTGGCGGTCCGCGGTGACGCCGCGCATGTGAACAGTGACATCGCTGCCCTCCGGGGCGGTGGCGTCGACGACCCCGGGGTGGTCAACGCGGAGCGGGCGTCGGCGACCTTCCTCGCCACCCTTCAGGGGGCGCTGACCATCTTCCACAACCCCGTCTTCGATCTCCGGAGCCCCACCGCCTCGGCGGCGATTGGCACAGCCAACGCGCAGTACGCCGCCGCCGGGGCCAGCATCGCCGCCGCGTCGATCACCCTCCAGCAGCAGTCGGACACCGCGGAAGTCTACGCCGAGGTCGGCATCTGGACAATCGTTCTGCTCGGGTCAGCGGCATTGGTCGGCGTGATGTGGCGGGCAGAGGTGCGCAAGCGCCGCGGCGCGGTCGCAGACGAAGGGCGCCGAATCCTGGCACATAGTGAACTCACATACCGCCTCCTGTTCGATCGCAACCCCACACCGATGTTCACGTTCGATCCCGGGACGCTGCGCTTCCTCACGGTCAACCGTGCCGCGACGGTCAAGTACGGCTATTCGCGCGAAGAGTTCACAAGTGTGACGATCCTCGAGATCCGGCCCGAGACAGACCGTGCGACCTTCCGAACGTCGGAAGCACGGCATCGAGCGCACCCGGCGATGACCAATGCCCGCCATCAGCTGAAAGACGGGCGCGTGATCGATGTCGAGGTCACCGCCGATGATTCCGACGTCGGCGGTCAGCGCTCCACGCTGGTCCTCGCGCGTGACGTGACCGAGGAGCGGAGCCTTCAGGCTGAGCTGCTTCAGCGTGCCTTCCACGATGCGCTGACCGGCCTGGCGAACCGCGAGCTACTCGCCGATCGCTTCGAGCATGCGCAGGCCGTCCGCGCCCGGGATGCACGAGACCTCGCCGTCATGGTCATCGATATCGACGACTTCAAGCGAATCAACGATACGCTCGGGCACACCATCGGAGATGAGGTGCTCTGTGGTGTGGCGGCGCGGTTGCGCGCGGTGGTGCGTCCCCAGGACACCGTGGCGCGACTCGGCGGAGATGAGTTCGCACTGCTTCTCGACGGCGCCAGCACGACTGTGACGACCGACGTGGGAGAGCGGGTGTTTGCAATGTTCCGGCGCCCCTTTGACGCGGACGGCAATGAGATCTATGTGACCGCGAGCGTGGGCGTGGCCGCGATCGAGACCGGGGAGGTCACCTGGAACGAGGCTCTCCAGCACGCCGACATCGCGATGTACGACGCGAAGAACTCTGGCAAGGCCGCGCTGCACGTCTACGAGACGGGCATGCGGAGCGGCGTCCTCGACCGGCTGGAGCTGATCTCGGACCTGCACCAAGCCATCGATCGCAACGAGCTGGTGCTCCACTACCAGCCGATCGTGCTCACCGAAAATCCCAGCGCGGCGACGGATCATGTGGAGGCGCTGGTGCGCTGGGCGCATCCCACGCGGGGGCTCGTCCCGCCCGATGCTTTCATCCCCTTCGCAGAGCAGACCGGGGTGATCGTGCCCCTGGGAGCGTGGGTGCTCCGCACCGCGTGTGAGCAGGCCCGCGCCTGGGAGGAGCTTGGCCGCGACGTGTCGGTGAGCGTCAACGTGTCGGGGCGGCAGCTCCTGACGCCGGGCTTCGTCGCCTCGGTGGTCGGTGTGCTCGCCAACACCCGTCTCGCCCCGGGGAAGCTCAGCCTCGAGATCACCGAGACCGCCATGCTCGAGGACCTGGAAGTGGCAACACGCGTCCTCCAGGAGCTCCGGGGCCGGGGGGTGCGTATCGCCCTCGATGACTTCGGCACCGGGTATTCGTCGCTGCGCTATCTCGACCGCCTGCCTGTCGACGTCGTCAAGATCGACCGATCCTTCATCGCCAGCCTGGACAATCCAGACAAACGGGCCACCCTGCTCGCCATCACACAGCTGCTCCACACAATGAATGTGCGCACCGTGGCTGAGGGGATCGAGACCACCACCCAGCTCGAGTACGTCGGGAGCCTCGGAATCCATGCGTGCCAGGGATTCCTGTTCAGCCGTCCCGTGCCCGCCGCCGACGTCCTCGATGCCGTGCGCTTGCACTCCGGGGCAACACAGACACCCCTGCGGCTGCCTGAGCCCGCCGGCGCCCCTGCCCGCGACCGCTAACTCCCGGACCTCTCCCGCCGGCCTGCAGCGCCAGCGTGCGCTCGCCGCGACCCGTTTGTGTCGAGGCCATACGCCCGATGGAGAAGCTCCACCGGGTGCACTGCCGACACGTCGGCTCCATGTGCGATCTGCCAGCGGCATGTCTCGCTGTCGCAGGCGGCGATGTCGGACCCCGTGGCCCTGATGTCGTCGAACAGGCGCTTCCCCACCGCCATGGAGATCTCGTACTTCTCCTTCTTGAGCCCGTATGTACCGGCGATGCCGCAGCAGTCGACCTCGAGCTCGATCGTGTCGAGGTCGGGGACGAGCGCGAGCAGGTCCAGAGCCGGCTTGCCGATGCCGTGGCCGCGCTGCTGGCACGGCGCGTGGTAGGGCACCGTCAGCGGCAGGGACCCGAAGTCGGTGCGCAGCTCGCCCCGGTCGTGGAGGCCGAGCAGGAACTCCATGAGGTCGAACATCGAACCGCTCACTGCCTTGAGGTCCTCGTCGTCCATGCCAAGGATCTCGTGCGCCTCACGTTTCAACATGAGGCCGCAGCTGGTGGAGTTGGCGACGATCGGCAGGCCCTGGCGCGCGTACGGGGCCAGGTTGGCGACGAGACGGCGGACGTACGACCGCGCTGCTGGGAAGTTGCCGTTGGACTGCAGAGGCAGGCCGCAGCAGTCCTGCCGGGGGATGATCACACGGAATCCGTTGTGCTCCAGCACAGCCACGACCATCTCGCCGAGGATGGGTTCGTAGAAGTTGGTGCCACAGCCGTGGAAATAGACCACCGCGGGTGCGTCTGCGGCACCGGCGTGAGTCCGCGACCTCTTCTGGAATGTCCGGCCGGCGAAGCGCGGCATCGGTGCATCGCGGTGGACGCCAATGACGCTCTGCACCAGGGAGCGCACGGCGCGGTTGTGCAACGCCCAGTTGGCGAGAGGTGCCACCGGGTTGCCCAATCGCCCGAGCACGCTGGGGCGCGCGATCAGTTGATTGCGCAACGGGATGCCGCGCTCCTCCCAGAGCTTCGCCCGGGCGCGCGAATTGATCTCGGCGATCTTGACGTCCTGGGGACAGACCGTCGTGCAGATCCCGCACCCCGAGCAGTAGTCGATAGAGGAGTCGGGTGAGACGCCGATGCCGCGGTACCGCTCCGCCTGCGGGCCCGCGTACTTGGGGCCGGGGAACAAGGGGGTCACCTGCGACACCGGACAGAAGGACTCGCAGATCGTGCACTTGACGCAGTGGTCGAGAGAGGCGCGGATCAGGTCGCTCATCCGATCGACCCGCTCACGCCCACGGCGCTCGGCGCAAGGATTGCGTCTGCGGCGGCGTAGCCTGTCGCCACGCTGATCCCGGTGCCGGACTTCTCCTTCCAGGGCACGGCGCCGGCGAGAATCGCGCCGGCGGCGTGGAGGTTCCGGTACACGGGGCTTCCGTCCCTGTCGGTGGGGCGGAGGAGGTCGTCGACGGCAACGCCGGCGCGGGACAGTGGCTGGGCATCGAAGTAGCCAGCCACGAAGCGAGTCGCGCCGTCCTCGGGAACCCCGGCCACGGGCAGGTCGAAGACCGTCTCTCGAGCGGCGCCGCGCGAGTCGAGGGTCAGGCCCCCGCTGGCGAAACCTCCCGACGCGAGGACGACGGAGTGGGTGCGGTACGACATCGTGGTCGCGGCACTGGCAACCTGGACAGACTCGATCTGACCGTCATGAGCCTGGGCGCCGACGACCGCGGCGTTGATCACGAGGCGCGCTCCCGCCTTGCGCAGAGCTGCGGTCAGAGTGTCGTAGAGGCGCATCCCGGGGATCGATGGTGGCAGGGTCGGGACTTCGAAGACGTGTCGCTCGAGCCTGTTCTCGAGGTCGGCCAACGTCTCGTCGGCGCGGCGCAGGCCCAGGACCGGGGGGAGGCCGACCCGTTCCTCGGCCTCGACCCTGCCCTGCAGCGCCCGGACCAGCCAGTCGGTGAGCTCCCCGCTGTCGAAGCGCCGGGCGAGGAGGCGGCCGGACAGGTCGCCGCGGCGTTCGGCGGGCGGCTCGAGCTCGAGCGCGCGTGCCGTGACGGGCGCGGGGAGCCGGGCGTGGGCGAGGTTGTCGGCGAGCAGCGAGGGGTGGAAGTCCTTGAATCCGCGCAGGCCGACGAACAGGAAGCGGCCCCCGTCACGAAGGTCGCCGCCAAGCATCGTCCGCGGCGCCAGCGCCGACGGGCGGGCGACGCCGATCGCGGTCGGGAAGAGCCCGTTGTGGTCGAGGCCACCGGCGTACCCGAGTCTCTCCAAACGCCGGCAGAACCACTCCAGCGACGCCCCGATCTGTTGGCGAGAGACCCGCCCGTAGGGGTGACCGGGAACATCGGTCAGCAGCGTGGTGAGGGCGCTGGCCGGGCTGTCGACGCGCTCCTCGCCCAGGTAGCCGAGCACGTCGACCGTCGCCGGGGCGAGGTGGGTGGCGCCCACACCCCGGGCGACAATGACGACCTTCTGCCCCTGCTCGGTGAGGCGCAGAGCGGTTGTCAGGCCGGCAAGGCCGGCGCCGACGACGAGGGTGTCGTAGCTCATGCCGGCAGGTGCTCCACGTCGAGGATGCCCTGGAAGATCCAGTCGTCGAGGCGTGCCTGGCGGAGCTGGTCGCCGTGCAGGATCGGATGCAGGCCCTTCCACCGCTCCTCGAGGAAGGACACCAGTGCCCTGTTCGCCTCGGTGTGGTCGACGCGGTCGCCATGGTGCAGGATGCCGGTGGCGCGGTAGATGCAGAAGCCGCCCTGACAGGGCCCCATGGCCAGGCGGAGGAGGCGGCGGATGTCGTCCAGGTTGGTGGTCGCCCGCCGCTTGATCGTCTGCTCGAGGCGGCTGCGGGTGATCAGCTCGCACTCGCAGATGATCTCCTCGGACTGTGGCACCGGCTCGCGCGCGGCCAGCCTGGTGTCGAGGCCGTACAGCGTGTGACTCTCCGATCCGGGCAGCGGCTCCTCGGCCGTCGTGCAGCGCCGTTCGACGCCCAGCTGCCGACACACCGCGTCCACGGCCACCTCAGCCATGAGGCGGAAGGTGGTCGTCTTGCCGCCGGTGATGGTCACGAAGCCGGCCACACCCTCGCGGGCCATGTGGTCGAGCAGGGCGTGCGAACGGGTCACATCGCGCGTTTCGGCCACGTCGCGCGTGTCCTCGAACAGCGGTCGCACACCAGCCCAGGCGTGCAGCGCGCGCGCCTCCCGAAAGCCGGGCACGAGCTTCTCGCCCTCGTCGAGGAGCAGGTCGACAGCATCCCGCCCGATCTCGGTGTCGTCGGGATCGGGGACAAAGACGTCCGTGGTGCCGATCACGCACGCGGTGCGGAGGGGCAGCAGGATGTCGCCGTCGGCCGGGAACTTGAGGCGGTTGACGGCGCTGTTCACGATGCGGTGATTCATGGCGATCATCACGCCCATGCCCGCACGCACGTTGACGACGCAGCCGGCGAGCGTGGCGATCTGGCCGGCCCATGCGCCGGCGGCGTTGACCACGACCTTGCTGTGGATCCGAAACTCCTCACCGCTGTGCTCGTCGCGGACCAGTGCCCCGAGCACACGCTGGTCGACCACCTCGAGGTCGAGAACACGGTGGTAGGGGAGGATGCGGGCGCCGTGCTGCTCAGCGGAGCGAGCGCAACCCCAGACCAGCTTCCAGGGATCTAGCGCTGCATCGGGCACGACGAAAGCGCGCCGGATCTCCGCGTTGAGTCGCGGCTCCCGCCGGAGCGCCTCGGCGACGGGTATCTCCTCGGCGGGCACGCCGGTTGCCTCGCAGCCCTTGACGAACAGGTCCCCGTAGTCGGGGTCATCCCAGGGGGTGGCCACGAACAGGCCGCCCGTGTCCTCGAGGCAGTCCGCGGCAACCCGTCGCAGGATGCGGTTCTCCGCGATGCACTCGACGGCCGCCGACGGATCCTTGACAGCGTAACGGCCTCCTGAATGGAGGAGGCCGTGGAAGCGCCCTGTGGTGCCGTCGACGAGATCGCGACGCTCCACGAGGATGGTGGTGAATCCGCGCAGGGCGGCGTCGCGCGCGACACCGGCGCCGGTCGAGCCGCCGCCGATCACGAGGACGTCTGCCTCAAGCGAACTCACCGACGCCTCCTCTCCATGCCGCCTGGACGCGACGATGCCGGCGCAGCCCGTCGCGCACCCTTGGTCAACCTTGTCGTCCTCGCCCTCTAGGCCCCGTGGTGCTGGTCTTCCTCTTGGCCCTCGGCGAAGTCACCCCTCTCCTCGGGTCGCTCCGGGTGATGGTCGCGCTCCTCCTGGCCCTCGGCGAAGCTGCCCTCGTGGGTGTGCTTGGCCGCTTCCTGACCTTCGGCGAAGTCCTCTCTCTCTTCGACGTGCTCCGGATGGTGCACGGTCTCCTCCTGCCCGGTGGCGAAGGATCCCTCGTGCGTGTGCTCGTCCTCGTGCTCCGGGGCACCGGGGTCCGGGTGGGTGTCGTCCTCGTGGCCCGCCATCATGGCCCTCCTTTTAAGGGGTAGCTGTCCGGACCCGCTCAGCGTAGCTGTCCGGTCCGCGATTCGGTTCGGGTGTCGGCTCCTTGGGAAACCCGGACGGCGCCGCACGAGGCGGCACCGCCGGGTTCCCTTCCGGAGAGAAAGCTGGATCTAGAACACCCGTGTCAGGTCGGCGTCACTCCACCCAGTCGAAGGTGCGGGTGACCGCCTTCTTCCAGAGTGCGTACTCGCGGGCGACGTCGCCCGCGTCCATGCTGGGGCTCCACTCCTTGTCCTTGCCCCAGTTCTCGCGCAGGTCCTCGACCTCCGCCCAGAAGCCGACGGCCAGGCCGGCAGCGTAGGCGGCGCCGAGGGATGTCGTCTCAGCGACGGTCGGTCGCACCACGGGCACGCCGAGAACGTCGGACTGGAACTGCATCAGGGTCTCGTTGTAGACCATGCCGCCGTCCACCTTGAGCGAGGTCAGAGCGACCCCGGAGTCGGCGTTCATGGCGTCGACGATCTCACGCGTCTGCCACGCCGTCGCCTCGAGCGCCGCGCGTGCGATGTGACCTTTGTTGACGTAGCGCGTCAGGCCGGCGATGACGCCGCGGGCGTTCGCCTGCCAGTAGGGGGCATAGAGGCCCGAGAAAGCCGGCACGAAGTAGGCGCCGCCGTTGTCTTCGACGGTCTTGGCGAGCACCTCAACGTCCGCCGACGTCTGGATGATCCCGAGGTTGTCACGCAACCACTGGACGAGCGCGCCGGTGATGGCGATCGACCCCTCGAGGCAGTAGACGGCATCGGCGCTGCCCATCTTGTAGGCCATCGTGGTGAGCAGCCCGTTCTTGGACTGAACGGGCGTGGTGCCGGTGTTCAGCAGCAGGAAGTTCCCGGTGCCGTACGTGTTCTTCGCCTCTCCGACGGCGAAGCAAGTCTGCCCGAAGAGGGCCGCCTGCTGGTCGCCGAGGTCTCCGGCGACCGGAACGCCGGCTAGGACGCCCTTGGCCTCGCCGTAGTTCTCGCTCGAGGCGCGGATGGTGGGGAGCATCGCCCGCGGAACGCCCATGATCCCGAGGATCTCATCGTCCCAGTCGAGCGTTTCCAGGTTCATCAGCATCGTGCGGCTGGCGTTGGTCACGTCGGTGACATGGACGCCGCCGTCTGTGCCGCCGGTGAGGTTCCAGATCACCCAGGCGTCGATGTTCCCGAAGAGGAGATCGCCGTTCTCGGCCTTGCTCCTGGCCCCGTCAACGTTGTCGAGGATCCACTTCACCTTGGGACCCGAGAAGTACGTTGCGAGCGGGAGGCCGACCTTGGCGCGGAAGCGGTCCTGGCCGCCGTCTGCCGACAGCTGCTCGACGATCTTGTCGGTGCGTGTGTCCTGCCAGACGATCGCGTTGTAGACGGGCTTGCCCGTGCTCTTGTCCCAGACCACGGTGGTCTCGCGCTGGTTGGTGATCCCCACGGCGGCGAGGTCACCGATGTCGATCTTGCCGAGGACGGCCTTCACGACCTCCTGGGTGCGCTCCCAGATCTCCATCGGGTCGTGCTCGACCCATCCCGGCTTGGGGAAGATCTGCTCATGTTCCTTCTGCTCGACCGCGACGACCTTGCCGCTGTGATCGAAGACCATGAAGCGCGTGCTGGTCGTGCCCTGGTCGATTGCTGCTGCGTATTTCGCCATACCTAATTCCTCTCGCGCATGTGTCGCTTGGGTGTCGCCGTCGGTGCTACGACTCTCTCTAGAGCCACGAGTGCGCAGCGACCGCGCCGAGAATGCCGCCCACGATCGGGCCCACGACGGGGACCCATGCGTAGGACCAGTCCGAGCTGCCCTTGCCCGGGATGGGCAGGATCGCGTGGATGATGCGCGGTCCAAGGTCACGTGCCGGGTTGATCGCGTAACCGGTCGGCCCACCCAGGGAGAGGCCGATCGCGAAGACCAGCAAACCGATAAGCAACGGAGCCAGGCCGCCGCTCAGCTTGTTGCCGGCCGCGGTGATGGCGACAACCCCGAAGACGAGAACGAAGGTCCCGATGACTTCGCTCACGACGTTGAAGGCGTAGTGGCGGATGGCCGGGCCGGTGGAGAAGACGGCGAGCTTCAGGCCGGGGTCTTCGGTCTCCTTGAAGTGGTGACTGTAGTGCGCGTAGACCAGCAGCGCGCCGATGAACGCCCCCACGAACTCACCCGCGAGGTACTGGGGGACGTCGGACCACTGGGTGGCGCCGATGACGGCCAGGCCCAATGTCACCGCGGGGTTGAGGTGTGCGCCATCGAAGCGCCCCACCGCGTAGACGGCCATTGCGACCGCCATGCCCCATCCGAAGGCGATGACGATCCAGCCGCTGTTCTCCGCCTTTGACTTGGCGAGCAGGACGGCCGCAACGACCCCGTCTCCCAAGAGGATCAGCAGGGCTGTCCCGATGACCTCCGAGGCAAAGATTTTCGTGACCATAGCCACCTCCAGTCGCGATCCTATACCCGGGTAGGGCGGTGGGACACTACCCTCGGTCGTGGGGCATTGTCAATCATCTCATGGCATGGCCCTACTCGGGCCGTGCGGAGCCACTCACGCGCTAGGCTTCCGCGGTGCCCAAGCCGATCCAATCGATCGAACGAGCCTCGGCGATCCTTCGCCTCCTGTCAGGGCGCACGCGCCGGCTGGGCCTCGTCGAGCTGGCCGGGGAACTGGGGCTTCCCAAGGGAACGGTGTACGGGATCCTGCGCACCCTGCTCTCGGTCGGCTTCGTCGAACAGGACCCGGAGTCGGGCAAATACCGGATGGGCGCCGCCCTCCTTCACCTCGGCAGCAGCTACCTCGACGGCAATGAACTGCGCACCCGGGCGCTCAACTGGTCGGACTGGCTGGCGGCGCGCAGCAACGAGAGCGTTCGCCTGGGCACGATGCACGACGGGCAGGTGCTGGTCGTTCACCACGTCTTCCGGCCCGACGACAGCCCCCAGGCACTCGAGGTCGGAGCCCTTCTGCCGGCGCACGCCACCTCAATGGGCAAGGCGCTGCTGGCTCATCACCCCTACCTCGCGGCCGAGCTGACCAAGAAGGAGCTGACCCGCTTCACCCCGGCCACGATCACCGATCCGCAGCGGCTGCTGGCGGAACTTGAGCAGGTGAGGGTGGACGGGTGGGCATCAGAGATGGAGGAGTTGATCCAGGGCGAGGCGTCATGCGCCGCCCCGGTTCATGACCGGATGGGCGTCGCCGTGGGTGCCATCGCCATCTCCGGTCCGATCGAACGGCTCTGTGAGGGATCGCAGATACGCAGCGACCTCGTCTCCTACGTCCGCGAGGGTGCGCGCACGATCTCGCGCGACCTTGGAGCAGTCCCGTGGTAGCCGGGACAATGCCCCATCGGCTGCCACCCAAAAGACCCCCATGCCGTTGTCAGCATGATTAAGGGCAATGACAAACGCTGTGGGGCATTGCCTTGGTCCGTGCGGAGGACACCTGGGCGCAGGGTTGAGAGAGGAGCCGAGATGCCGTGAGCGAGAAATACATCGCCGCCGTCGACCAGGGGACCGCGTCCTCACGTTGCCTTGTGTTCGACCACGAGGGCCGGATCGTGTCCGTGAGCCAGATGGAGCACGAGCAGATCTTCCCGCGTCCGGGGTGGGTCGAGCACGATCCGCGCGAGATCCTGCACAACGTGGTCGAAGTGGTGCGCCGGGCCCTCGACACCGGTGGCTTCGGCGTGAGCGACCTGGTCGGCCTCGGCATCGCCAACCAGCGCGAGACGACGGTGGTCTGGGACCGTGTCAGCGGCGAGCCGGTGCACAACGCCATCGTCTGGCAGGACACCCGCACCGACAGCATTGTGCGCAAGCTTGGGAAAGAGCACGGGCAGGACCGCTTCCGCGACCGCTGTGGATTGCCGTTGGCGACCTACTTCTCGGGACCGAAGGTGAGCTGGCTGCTCGACAGCGCTCCCGGGCTGCGCGAGCGCGCCGAGGGCGGTGACCTGCTCTTCGGGACAATGGACAGCTGGCTCGTCTGGAACCTCACGGGACGTCACGTGACCGACGTGACCAATGCCAGTCGCACCATGCTCATGAACCTCGAGACGCTCGACTGGGACGACACCCTTCTCGATGCGATGGGCGTTCCCCGCGCCATGCTCCCCGCCATCCAACCATCGTCGAAGGTATACGGTGAGGCCGGAGACTCACTCGGTGGCGTCCCCATCGCCGCCGCTCTGGGTGACCAGCAGGCGGCTCTCTTCGGGCAGACGTGCTTCTCCGTCGGCGAGGCCAAATGCACGTACGGGACTGGGAGTTTCCTGCTCCTGAACACCGGCAGCCGGCCGGTTCGATCAGCACACGGGCTGCTCACGACGGTGGGATCCAAGATCGGTGACGAGCTGGCCACGTACGCGCTCGAGGGCTCGATTGCCGTGACCGGGGCGCTGGTGCAGTGGTTCCGCGACAAGGTGGGCCTGATCGGTAGCGCCCCCGAGGTAGAGACGCTCGCGCGCACCGTTGAAGACAACGGTGGCATTTACTTCGTGCCCGCGTTCTCCGGTCTCTTTGCGCCGCACTGGCGGGGCGACGCCCGCGGTGTCATCGCCGGTCTCACCGGCTACGCCACCAAGGGTCACCTCGCCCGCGCCGTGCTCGAGGCGACCGCCTGGCAGACCCGCGAGGTCGTCGATGCCATGAACGCCGACTCGGGCATCGAGTTGACCACACTCAAAGCCGACGGCGGCATGACTGCCAACAACCTCCTGATGCAGTTCCTCGCCGACGTCCTCGGTGTGCCCGTGGTGCGGCCGATCGTCGCCGAGACGGTATCGCTCGGCGCCGCCTACGCCGCCGGACTCGCGGTCGGTTTCTGGCCTGACGTGGAGAGCCTCCGCGCCCACTGGCACAAGGCCGGCGAGTGGCTTCCGCAGATGGACTCGAATGCGCGCGACAAGGGCTATCGCAAATGGAAGAAGGCGGTGCAACGAACGCTCGACTGGGTGGACGACGACGACTGAGCCGGCCATCCCGGCCGCCACGGACAAACGGTGCTAGATGATGAAGTGGCGGTATCGCCAGAGGTAGTCGAGCCCGCTCAGGACAGTGGCGATGACCGCGATCCAGGTGAACGCCACCGCCGGCGCCGTGAGGATGCCAAACGGCTGGGCCAGGATGATCAGCACGATCATGATGTTCTGGGTGAGCATCTTCGACTTGCCCCACGGCGTTGAGCTCACCACCACGCCCTGCGCCGCCGCCACGGAGCGGATCCCCGTGATGAGGAACTCGCGCGCGGCGATGACCACCACGACCCACGACGGCAACAGCGACTGGCTGGCGAGGATCACCAGCACGGTGATCACAAGCAGCTTGTCCGCCAGGGGATCGAGGAACTTCCCAAGCTCCGACACCAGGTTGCGGCTGCGGGCAATGCGCCCATCGAGAGTGTCGGTCGCAGCGGCGGTGGCGTAGGCCACAGCGCTGTACTGGTAGTGGTCGGCGAAGTCCAGGGCCAGCATCGCCCCGATCACCGGGACGAGGAGGATGCGGAAGATGGTCAGCTGGTTGGGGAGCGTGAGGTGGCGTTTCACGTCCAGCCTCGCGTGTCCGCCAGGGCTGGGCTCGCACGTCCTCCATCCTGATCAGACGGCAACTCCGCACTCAAAGCCCGGCAAGGATACCGACCGGCAGGTGACCCGGGAAGCAGCGGTCTAGAATCGCCGGGTGAGCCTCCTGACAACGGCGCTGGTGGGGCTTTCGGGATACGTCCTCGGCAGCCTTGCCTGGGGGTACTGGCTGGCGAGAATCGTCACCGGCACCGACATCCGCCGGGTGGGCAGCGCCAACACCGGTGCCGCCAACGTCTGGCGGGTCGCCGGCTTCAAGACCGCGGTCGCCGTGGCGCTGCTCGACATCGGCAAGGGTTCCCTGGCGGCCGCGGTCGGGCTTGTGGTGGGCGGCGGCACGGGTGCCGTGGTTGCCGGCATCGGGGCGCTCATCGGCCACTGGCGACCCTTGTTCCTGCGGTTCCGGCGCGGCGGCAAGATCGTGGCCACCACTGTCGGGGTGGCCCTGGTGATGGCCCCCCTTGCATCGCTGGCGGTGGCGGTCCTCTGGTGGCTGGTCCTCCTGTCCACGCGCTACACGTCGGTCGCCTCGATCACGGGGGCCATCGCCCTGCCGCCGCTGGTCTATGTGTTCGGAGGCTCGTGGGCCGAGGTGCTCTTCACCGTCGGCGCGGCGGTGGCCATTCTCGCGCTCCACCAAGCCAATATTCGGCGGCTCATGCACGGGACCGAGAACCGGTTCACGATCCGCCGTCCCGGGCCCCCGCGCCGAGCGCCCACGCCGGCGCGTGACAGCGGCCACCCCTGACCACGTGGGCCGGGCTACCCCGCCGGTCGCGGTAGCTCGGGGTCCTCAGCGGGGCCGCCGGTGAAGCCGGGCAGCGGCCGGGTCAGGAGACCCTGCGCGATGTACCAGGCGATGGTGCGCCGCATGGTGGTCTCGACCGGGGTGTAGACGAGCCCGAGGTCTCGCGCCGCCCTGCTTCCGTCGTAGGCGTGACCCTCGATGAGCGTTCGCACCATCTCGCGACAGAAGGACGACCGCCGCCGGCGGGCGCGGGCGACGACCTCAACCGCCGCTGCGGCCGCCAACGCCACCCCCGGCGGCAGGAAGCGCGGAGCGTCCTCGATCCCTGTGAGGCGGCCGAGCAGTTGCAGGCCGGCGCGCAAGGTCGTCGAGGCGCCGCAGAGCAGGTAGCGCTCGCCAGGGACGCCTCTCTCCGCAGCGAGGATGTGGCCGCGGGTGCAGTCGGCGATGTCAATGACGTTCAGGGGGCCGTCCACCGCCACGCGCAGCGTGCCGTTCAGGTACCCGATGAGGAGCCGGGCCGTGCCACTGGTGCGCCCCGGGCCCTGGACCGACGCCGGGTTGACGCACACGACGGCGAGACCGGTCTGGTCGGCCACCTCGAGGACGGCGCGCTCGGCCTCGGTTTTGGACTGTGCGTACCTGGAGAGGAAACGCGGTTCGACGCCGGGGCGTCCGGTGGCCGCACTCTGCACGTCCATGGTTGCGGCCGACGACGTGTAGACGAGCCTTTCCACCCCGGCGGCGGCTGCGGCCAGGGCGAGGGAGCGCGACCCGGCGACGTTGACCTGGAAGAGCGGTCGCGGATCGGGCAGGCAGAAGGCGTTCACCCCGGCGACGTGGTAGGCGACGTCGCAGCCCGCCAGCCCGGCCTCGAGGGCAGAGCGGTCGAGTAGGTCGCCGAACACCGGCTCGACGCCCAGCGCGACCATCCTCGTGGCGGCCGTATCCGAGCGGACCAGCGCTCTGACGGAGCGACCGGAACCGGCCAGGCTCTCGACGAGCGCCCCGCCGAGGAAACCTGTCGCACCGGTCACAAATGCTCGCGGCGTCATCCCGCAGCCACCATAAGTCGACGGCGAGGCTCACGGGATGGTTGGGAGGCAACTGCGCCTCCCCGGGCAGGCGATGCCGGGGCCGCGCGTCCATTCCACCGCCGGGGTTGTCCCGCGCCTGTAGGCTCGGATGTCGTGCAGACCGTCACCGCGATCGGGCTCCTGGCCATCGTCCTGGCGTTTGCGGTGGCTCGTCCGGCGCGATTGCCGGAGGCGGTGATGGCGGTGCCGGCCGCCGTCGTCGCGGTGCTGATCGGGCTGGTCTCCTGGTCGGACGCATGGAGCGAGCTCTCAGCGCTGGGCCCGACGGTGGGGTTTCTCGCGGCCATCCTGGTTCTGTCCCACCTGTCGGACGCAGAGGGTGTGTTCATGTACCTCGGCGGTGTGGCGGCGCGGGTCAGCCACGCCTCGCCCCAGCGCCTGCTCGGCGTGGTGTTCGTCCTGGCGGCGACCGTGACGGCGGCACTCAGTCTCGACGCAACCATCGTCCTGCTCACACCGGTGGTGTTCGCGACGGCTGCGAAGCTGGGCGTCCGGGCGAGGCCACATGTGTATGCGTGCACCCACCTGGCCAACTCCGCATCGCTCCTCCTCCCCGTGTCGAACCTGACCAACCTGCTCGCCTTCGCGGCCAGCGGGCTGACGTTTGTCGGCTTCGCCCGGCTCATGGCTCTGCCCTGGTTGGTCGTGATCGCAGTCGAGTACCTCGTGTTCCACCGCTTCTTCGCGAGCGACCTGGGCACGCCGGCGCGCCCGAGGGCCGTCGAGCGGGTCGCGGCGCCGCGGTTTGCGCTCATCGTCCTCGCCCTGACGCTGGCGGGGTTCGCCGGTGCCGCGTCGATCGGCATTCACCCCGCCTGGGTGGCCACGGCCGGCGCTGTCGTCCTGGCGACGCCCCGCGTGATCCGCCGCTGGCGGAGCGCGGGCCGCATCCTCCTCGAGACCAATCCTGCGTTCTGCGCCTTCGTGTTCGCGCTCGGAATTGTCGTTCTCGCGGTGCGGCACCACGGCCTCGACCCGGCGATCGGCGCGCTCGTGCCGGAACACGCCGACCTGCTCGGTCTGCTCTGGGTGGCCGGGCTGGCGGCGCTGCTGGCCAACCTTGTCAACAACATCCCGGCGACGCTGGTGCTCGTGCCCGCCGTCGCGCACTCGCCGGGCCTCATCCTCGCCGTGCTCGTCGGCGTCAACGTCGGCCCCAACCTCACGTATGTCGGGTCGCTGGCGACGCTGCTGTGGCGGCAGATCCTCCACGCCCACGACGCCCGCCCCGTCTTGGCAGACTTCCTCCGTCTTGGAATAATGACGGTGCCGGCGTGCCTCGTTGCGGGCGTGACGGCACTGTGGGCGACTCTACAGATCTCGGGAGTGTCGTGAAGATCATCGCCTGGCTCACCGACGGCACCTGGGAGGCGTGTGTGGATGCCACCGCGGAGATCGCGTCCCCCGACGACGAGGTGACCCTGCTGCGCGTGAGCGACCCGGAGCTGACGGAGGGCCTCCACGGTGCCTACGCCGGCCTGGTCGGGCGCGGCCGCCACCGACACGACCCCGGCGATGCCATCGAGTCGGCATCGCGGGCCGCCGATGAGGAGGTGCTGGCGGCGGCCGGGGCACGGCTCGGCCGTCCGGCGACGACCGAGACCCGGCGCGGACGCCTGGAGCGCGAAGTGGTCGCGGCGATCGGGGACGCGTCCCTGCTCGTGGTGGCCCGGGACGGCGATCGCTCCCGGGTCGGGCCGCACAGCCTCGGGCGCGCCACCAGGTTCGTCGTCGACCATGCGCCGTGCGCTCTGCTGCTGATCTGGCCCGACGAGCCCGACCGCACGCTGCCGCCGGAGCCCCACGGTGCGCCGAAGGACCCCGGGGCGCCGAAGCATCCGCCCCACGGTGAGCGGCCCCAGCCGCCGGGGCGCAGCTAGGTCGCTGCGGTTACCGGTTCGTCACAAGCCGGGCCGGGGACGGGCTGATGATGAGGCGATGCAGCCCCAACCGCTCCTGCACAGGAGGTCGCGACCGCGGCTCGCGGCCGGCCTGGCCGTGCTCAGCCTCACCGCGTGCGGCAGCACCGCCCTCACCATTCCGCGCCACCCGCCCTCGGGGGTCGCGTTGCGGTTGCCGTCGGACGCCACCAAACAGACGGCGTCACCGACGCCGGTCCCGATGAGCGCCGCCGCCACCAGCCCCCCGACCCCGCGCCCGGCACCGCCTGCGCCGCGTCCGGCCACCCCAGCCCGTGTGGTCGGGCGTGCCGGCGGCCCCGGCATCGGCGGGTGCGCCGTCTTCCCCGCCAACAACGCGTGGAACCAGGACATCTCGCACGCGGCTGTTGATCCCAACTCGAGCGCGTACGTCGCGCGCATCGACACCTTCAAGCAGTTCCTGCACCCGGATTTCGGGTCCAACCTGTCGTATGGCATCCCCTTTGTCGTCGTTCCGGGGAGCCAGCCGTTCGTCCCCATCACCTTCACCGCGTACGGCAGCGAGAGCGATCCCGGTCCATACCCCGTGCCGCTCAACGCGCCCGTCGAGGCCGGCAGCGACGCGCATGTGCTCGTGGTCGATTTCGGGAACTGCCATCTCTATGAGCTCTACTCCGCACACCGGCTCGGCGCCGGCTGGGACGCGGCGTCCGGGGCAGTGTTCAACCTGGGCAGCAACGGGTTGCGCCCCGACACCTGGACCTCTGCCGACGCCGCAGGCCTGCCGATCCTCCCCGGCCTGGTCCGCTACGACGAGGCGGCCTCCGGCGTGATCGACCGCGCGCTCCGCTTCACCGTCGACCAGACCCAGAACGGCTTCATCCACCCGGCGACCCACCAGGCGCGTGGCCAATTCCAGCGACCCGCCGATGGGCGCGCGCTTCCGGCTCAAGGCGTCGTTCGACCTGACCCCGTACCACGGTGAGGCGCTGATCATCCTCACCGCGCTCAAGACCTACGGGATGATCGTGGCCGACAACGGCAGCAGCTGGTACATCAGCGGCTCCACCGACGCGCGCTGGAACGACAACGACCTCAATCAGCTCAAGTCCGTGCCCGGGAGCGCCGTGGAAGCGGTCAGCACGGGCCCGATCCTGCACGGCTGAAGTCGGGGCGCGGCCACGCGCGCTACAATCGCATTCTTCCGTAAACGTCTATTTCAGTGCGGGTGCCAGGAGAGCAGTGGCCAACCTCGATCTCCCCACCGCCCGGCGGCGCTCGCCGGGCGTCGGTTCGGACCACCGTCACTACAAGTGGTGGGCCCTCTCCTGCACGTCACTGGGGATGCTGATGGCGACCATCAACTCCGGCACCCTGATCATCGCGCTGCCCACCCTGGAGACGAGCCTGCACACGTCGTTGCTCGAGCTCGTGTGGGTGATCCTCGCCTACATGATCGCGTCGACGGTCCTCGTGCTCACCGCCGGCCGCCTCTCTGACCTCTTCGGTCGCAAGCACGCGTTCGCGGCCGGGTTCGCGGTGTTCGCGCTGGCGTCCCTGGGGGCCGGCTTCGCGGGGTCGGGAACGGAGTTGATCCTCTGGCGAGTGCTGCAGGGGATCGGCGCCGCATTCCTCTTCGCCAATGCGGCCGCGATCGTGACCGACGCCTTCCCCGTGACGCAGCTGGGAGTCGCCATGGGCACCAACGTGATGGTCGTCGCCGTCGGACTGGTTCTCGGTCCCGTGCTGGGGGGCGCGCTGGTGAGCATCTCGTGGCAGTGGGTGTTCTGGTTCAACGTGCCCTTCGGCGTCATCGGTGCCGCCTGGGCGCTTGCCGTGCTCGTCGACACCAGCCGGCGCGATTCGGTTCGCGGCCTGGACCCGCTCGGGACGGTGACCTTCCTCGTGGGTTTCACAGGCCTCGTGCTGGCCATCTCGCGCGGCGGTCTGACCGGATGGGGCGACCCCATCGTGATCCTCGGTTTCGCGGCTGCCACCGTGTTGCTGCCACTCTTCATCTACATCGAGTCGTCTCAGCGTGCGCCGATGCTCGACCTGTCCCTGTTCCGCGACCGCCTGTTCTCCGCCGCCGCCGGAGCGTCGTTCCTGAACGGGCTGTCGCGCTTTGCGCTGATGTTCATCTTTGTCTTCTACTTCCAGGGCGCCCAGGGCGATTCCGCGCTCACGGCGGGACTCAAGCTCACCCCGCTGGCGGTGGGGATGCTCATCTCTTCGCCGATCGCCGGGGTGATCGCCGATCGGCGCGGCTCGCGTACGCTGGCGTCGCTCGGCATGGTCGTGAGCGCGTTGGGGCTTGCCGCCATGACCACGCTCGCCGTGAACACGCCGTTCTGGCAGTCTGGCCTCTGGCTGTTCATTGTCGGGTGCGGTTCGGGCCTGTTCAACTCGCCCAACACCGCGGCGATGATGGGGGCGGTCGCTGCCAACCGGCGTGGCATCGCCGCCGGGGCGCGGCTGCTGGTGCAGAACGCCGGCGCGGTGATCTCGATCGCGTTCGTGATGGCCGTGGTCACCGCGGCGGTGCCCACCGCGGTGCTCTTCAAGATCTTCTCCGGGCTGGCCCAGGGCCTCACCGCCGGCCAGCTGGCGCCCTTCATCAACAACATGCACCTGGCGCTCTGGATCCTGACGGTGGTCTCACTCGCCGGTGCCGCGGTCTCGATGATGCGCCCGTCGCATGCCCGCCAGCTCGAGTTGCGTGCCGCGTCGGCCGCGCCGCAGGTGAACGTGTGACCGCCGCGATCGAGGCGCCACCTGCGCTCCTCCGGGTCGGCGACGTTGCCGAGCTGGCCGGGACGACGCCGCGCACCATCCGGTACTACGAGGAGATCGGCCTGCTGACGCCGGAAGGCGAGCGGCGCAAGGGCGGGCATCGCGTGTACACCGTGGCCGATGTCGAGCGCGTGCGCGAAGTGATGCGCTTTCGCGACCTCCTCGGGCTGTCCCTGGAGCAGCTGGGCACGCTGATCGAGGTGGAGTCGGTGCGCCGCAACCTCCGCGACGAGTGGTCCGGAGCCACCACCGAGGCCGACCGGCGACGCATCCTGCGCGCCGCGTTGCACTGCGCCGACACCCAGCTGGAGCTGGTGCATCACCGCCAGGAGCAACTGGCGCAACTCGAGGACGAGGTGAGCGCGCGCCGCAGGACCATCGAATCGCGGCTGCGCGCGCTCCAGGTGGGTCGCGCCGGGCAACCGAAGGGCGCCGTCACAACTCCCGCCGGCTGACGATCACGCCGCTGCCCACGGCAAACGCTAGCGTTGCTCCACGTGGAGCAACCGCCTGAGGACTGGCGTCGGGTACGGACCGCCGTCCTGCGCGACGCGATCGGCATCGGGGTGGCCACCGGGGCGTACGCGCTCTCGTTCGGGGCCATCTCCACCACGTCCGGCCTGTCGGTGGTGCAGACGTGCGCGCTCTCTCTGGTGATGTTCAGCGGGGCGTCGCAGTACGCGCTCGTCGGTGTGCTGGGATCGGGAGGCGCCGCGCTCGCGGCGGCCGCGACAGCGGTGCTTCTCGGCACGCGCAACGCGCTGTACGGGTTGAGGCTGGCTCCACTGCTCGACGTGCACGGCGTGCGCAAGGTGGTGGCGGCGCAGCTGGTGATCGACGAATCGACCGCCATGAGCCTGGGCCGCCCCAGCGATCGGGCCAACCGGCTGGGCTTCTGGGCCACCGGCATCAGCGTCTTCATCCTCTGGAACCTGGGAACGCTGATCGGCGCGCTGGGAGCGCACGCGCTGTCCGACCCCCGCAAGGTGGGCCTCGACGCCGCCGCGCCCGCCGCCTTCCTGGCGTTGCTCGCGCCCCGGGTGCGGTCGCGGACCGCCGTTGGTGTTGCCCTGCTCGCGGCTGCCATCGCCATCGGCAGCGTGCCCTTCGTGCCCGTCGGCGGCCCCGTGCTTGTCGCCGCCCTGGTCGCCATCGTCGTCGGTGCCGTCACCCGCGCTGCTCCCTCCGAGCCACCCGCGGACCTTCCCGCCTCAGGGCCGGCCTGACATGTGGCTCGCCATCCTGGCCGGCTCTGCCGGCTGCTACGCGCTCAAGCTGGCCGGCCTTTCCGTGCCGCGCCGGGTGCTCGGCAACGCCCGCGTCGGTCACATCAGCAACATGCTGCCCGTGGCGTTGCTGGCGACCCTGGTCGCAGTGCAGACGTTCACCTCGGGCACTCATCTCGGCGTCGACGCCCGCGTCGGCGGGCTCGGTGCGGCGTTTGTCGCCGTGCTCCTGCGGGCCCCCTTCCTCGTGGTGGTTGCCCTGGCCGTGGGCGTCACGGCGCTGCTTCGGCTCGCGCACTGAGGCGCCTGACCTCAAAAGGTCCCAGCCTGCCCGGCGCCGAGCTCAGCCGCCGGTGCAGGCTTGCGTCGACACCGCGGCCGTCCGCCCGCGCCCCTGCGCGAGGAACGTGGCGATCTCGGTCATGCTGAGCGCGTAGCCCTCGTCAGGGTTGGTGGTGCTGGCGGCGAACACGAGGCCCTGCACCGTGCCCGCGGTGTCGACCAGTGGGCCGCCGCTGTTGCCCGGGATGATCTTCGCAGCGAGCACCTCGATGGTGCGGCTGACCACGCCAGAGTTGTAGATGTTGTATCCCTGCGCCGACTCGGTGCCGCGCACCTGGGCGGGGGCGACGGTCTCGGTCTGGCCGCCGGGGTAGCCGATGGCCGCGCCCGTGACGCCGCGGGCGGGGTCCGTGGTGGCGATGGGTAGTGCGGCCTCGTTGAGGCCGGGCACGTGGAGGATGGCCACGTCGACCTCCGGGTTGAAGAGCACCACGGTGGCCGGGTGGGTGGCGCCGTCGGTGGTGTCGACCTCGACCCGCTGAGAGCCGGCCACCACGTGTGCGTTGGTGACTACGTCGTCCTGGCCGATGGGCCACGCCGACCCGGCGTCAGCGCCTCCGCAACCGAAGGCGATCACCTTGGATGTCACCGAGAACGCCGCCCTGATCCCCGCGGTGTTGACCAGCGCCGGGATCGGCGCCGGCGCCGGCCCGATCGGCCCGATCACCGAGAAGGGGTTGGGGAAGCTGCTGTTGCGCAGGGCATTCTCAAGGGTGGCGAGGAACCCCGGCGGCCGGGGCGCCACGGAATCGAGGGCTTTCTCAATCGCGGAGCCGTTGATCTGGGTGTCCAGTGCCGCCCAGGGGCTCTGCGAGAACGTCAGGCCCAGGTACCACGAGCCCGCCAGCACGCCGCCGATGGCGAGGATCGAGCCCAGTGCGCTGTCGACCATGGCGAAGCGAGTGCGCAGGCTGCGGACCCGGGCGCGGAAGCCGATGGTGGTCCCGATGCCCTGGATGACCAGCACGATCGCGAGGAAGATGCCTGAGGTGATCAGCGGCTGGACGTTGGGCTGCTTGCTGAAGACGGCCGCCAGTGGAGGCGCCACGGCAGCTCCGATGACGATGCCGAGGAGGAGCCCAAGCAACGATGGCCCCACCCAACTGATGCCGCGGCGGTAGCCCGAGAACAGGGCGGACGCAGCGAGCACGACGATGACGGCGTCGAGGAGATCCACGCAGACAGTGTGGCGTCGCGCACGACTTCAGCGCTGGTTCGCCCTATGCTCTGAGGGCGTCGGGGCGTGGCGCAGCCCGGTAGCGCACCTGCTTTGGGAGCAGGGGGTCGCTGGTTCGAATCCAGTCGCCCCGACCATCAAGCTGCGTGCTCCTCGACGCCGAAACCGCGGGTGCGGTGATGTTCGACAGGGCGGCCCGTACAAGTTGGCCATACCTCACGGCGGAGCGGCATCGCCCAACCTATACTCTCGCGGGCCCGGAAACATTCAAAGGAGGACTGGTCATGTACGGATCCATCTCCCGCTGGCGCATCAAGGAAGGCAAGGAAGAAGAGTTCAAGCAGCTCATGACCGAGCTGTCCGGAGACCGGCCACCCGGCTCCCGCGCGCTGAACGTCTACAGGTCCGATGCCGATCCCCGCGAGCATTGGGTCGCCGGTGTCTGGGAGAGCCGCGAGGCTTACGCATCGAACAGCGCCCGGCCCGAGACCACGGGGAACTACCAGCGCCTCCGCGACCTCATGGAGTCCGATCCGGAGTGGCATGACGGGGAGGTCGTCGTCTCTTACTGACGGGCATTGCCTGAGCGGCGCTGGCATCCTCGCGCCTACTCGAGAGGGTCGGCATCCCCGCCAAAGCTCTCCGGGCGTCCGCAATGGAGGTTGCCATGCCGAAGATGGTCGTCACTCACCCGGTCGTCGATATCGAACGGTGGCTCAAGGGCAAGGCGGAGCGTACCGCCTCTCTCGGGTCGTTCGCCACCAACGTGCAGGACTTCGTCGCCGCCGATGGGAGCAACAATGTCGCCGTCACAGCCGACATCCACGACATGGCGGCCGCGCAGGCGATGATGGCCTCGCCCCCGCCTTGGGCGGTCGCCCAAGAGGAGAGCCACGGCGTCCTCTCCCCCCAGACGGCGTACATCGAGAAGTAATCCGGTCGCTGGGTTCGTTGCGACGGGCCACCGAGGACCCGACAGGCCGAGAGTCAAGGCGGCCGCCTGCGTCTGCAATGCCCGGGGCGTAGTATTCCGGGGGTTCCCGCAGGGGTGCCCAGCATGAACGCCCTAATCATCGTCGCGATCGTCGTCGTTGCCCTGGCAATGCTCGCCCTGCTGCTCTCGATTCGCGTCGTGCAGCAGTACGAGATGGGCGTCCACTTCCGGCTCGGCCAGGTCATCGGCGTCCGCGCACCGGGGCTGCGGCCGATCATTCCCATCATCGACGTGCTCCGCCGCGTGTCCCTGCGCATCGTCACGATGCCGATCCAGTCGCAGGGGATCATCACGCGCGACAACGTCAGCATCGACGTCTCTGCGGTCGCCTACTTCAAGGTCGTCGACGCGGTCAAGTCGGTGGTGGCCATCGAGAACGTGGGCGCTGCCATCAACCAGATCGCGCAGACGACGCTGCGCAAGGTGGTCGGTCAACACACCCTCGATGAGACGCTGGCCGAGACCGACCGGATCAACCAGAGCATCCGCACGATCCTCGACGTCGCCACAGCGGACTGGGGCCTGCTGGTCACCCTCGTGGAGTTGAAGGACATCCAGCTCCCGGACAGCATGAAGAGGGCGATGGCGCGCCAAGCGGAGGCCGAGCGCGAGAAGCGGGCCAAGATCATCGCGGCCGAGGGCGAGGCGCTGGCCGCCGACCAGCTCGCCGTGGCGGCGGACATCATGATGGCCCACCCCCTGGCGCTCCAGCTCCGCAACCTGCAGACCCTGGTCGAGATGGGCGTCGACAAGAACACCACCGTCGTGTTCCCCGCCCCTCTGATGAGCACGATCCAGGAGCTGGGTTCGTTCATCTCTCGCGAGAAGGCCGCCAGCGAGCAGCTTCCACCGCCGGCCACGCCCGCGAGCCGCGCTCCCAGGAGAAAGGCGCCGGGGGGATAGCGGCCCGCCCCCTCAGTGGAGTTGGAGGGGCTCGCCGGTGCGCCACGCGGTGGTGGACTTCACGCGGGTGAACTTCCAGCCCCGATCCGTGCGCCGCAGTTCGCAGTCGTACCATCCGCCGCCCTGACGCTTGACCGTTGTGCCTTTCGAGATGTGGGTGGCGATGTAATGCGAGTGCGTGCGCGCCTGGTCGCCGTCCACCTCAATTGACGGGTCGCCCACCAGGTGGTGCGATGACGAACACCCGGCGAGGATGCGCTCCGAGAGGTCGGGCATGGCCTCGCGCGGGACCGACACCTCGCCGTGCTGCATGACCCCGTCCTCGGTGTAGCTGTGCTGCAGCCCGCCCCAGTCGCGACGGTCGATGCAGCCGGCGTAGCCGACCAGGCATTCGGCGATCGCCGCGTGATCCATCAGCCACTGCACGCGTTCGTCGGTCGAGGTGGGGCGCGCCATACCACGATCATCTGGACACGGAGTGGGCGGGGCGGTCGGCGCGGCCGGGAGTTGACACCTCGGGCGCCCCCTCGCCATCACTCCTGACGATGACGAGTTGGCGTGGGCGGCGCTAGGCTTGATCCGTGCCAGACGCTTCCCCCAACGGCGATCCCAAGCCGCGACGTTTCCTCAACAGGCCGTGGCGCATGCCGTCACCCCCCGGCGGGAGCGCCCCGCAGCCCCGCCGGCCCGGCATGCCCGGCCAGCCTGCTCCGGTGCAGAGCCCCTATAGATCGCGCAACTTCCTGATCACTCTTGCGGTGTTGTTCGGCCTCAACATCCTCTTCGCTGACGTCTTCTTCGCCCCCGCCCAGCCCACCACCGTGGTCATTCCCTACAACGTCTTCGTGCAGCAGGTGACAGACGGCAACGTCACCACAGTCACGAGCACCTCGGATGCGATCATCGGCACCACCAAGAAGCCCGTGGGCCCCGCACCCGGCCAGGCCACGGCAACCAACTTCTCCACGCAGAGGCCCTCGTTCGCCTCGGACAACCTCGAAGCTCTGCTGCAGGCGNNGGCCCCGTGCTGCTGCTTGTGCTGCTGTTCGTCTTCATCAGCCGGCGCATGTCGGCGCTGCGCGGCGGCGGCGCCGGCGGCATCCTGGGACGGTTCGGCCAGAGTGGCGCACGCCTCTACGACGCGGAGCGTCCGGCCACGACCTTCGCCGACGTTGCCGGCATCGATGAGGTCAAGGCCGAGCTGCTCGAGGTGGTCGACTTTCTCAAGGAGCCGGCCAAGTACGAGCGCCTCGGCGGCACAGTCCCCAAGGGCGTTCTCCTGATCGGTGCGCCCGGTACAGGCAAGACCCTGCTGGCGCGGGCGGTTGCCGGCGAGGCCGGCGTGCCGTTCTTCTCCATCTCGGCTTCGGAGTTCATCGAGGCCATCGTCGGCGTGGGCGCTTCGCGCGTGCGCGACCTCTTCAACAAGGCGCGCGCCGCTGCTCCGGCGATCATCTTCATCGACGAGATGGACGCGGTGGGCCGGTCCCGGAGTGCCGCTCTGCGGATGGGCAGCAACGACGAGCAGGAGCAGACGCTCAACCAGATCCTCACCGAGATGGACGGCTTCGACCCCCATGAGGGTGTCATCGTCCTCGCCGCCACCAACCGTGCCGATGTCCTCGACCCGGCCCTGCTGCGGCCGGGACGGTTCGACCGCCGCATCCAGGTGCACTCCCCAGACCGCCGCGGGCGCCTGGCGATCCTGCTCATCCACACGCGGAACATCCCACTCGACAGCAGCGTCGACCTCAACGAGATCGCCGCGCAGAGCGCGGGCATGGTCGGCGCCGACCTGCGCAACCTCGCCAACGAAGCGGCGCTCTCCGCCGCACGACGCGGTGCATCGCTCGTCACCCTGACGGACTTCACCATCGCGCTCGAGAAGGTCGAGCTGGGGTCGGAGCGCAAGCTGACTCTCACCGCCCTTGACCGCGAGCGCATCGCCTACCACGAATCCGGGCACGCACTGCTCGGGCTGCTCCTCCCGGGGGCAGACCCGGTGAGCCGCGTGTCGATCATCCCCCGCGGCCAGTCCCTGGGTGCGACGACGCAGACGCCCGTCGACGACCGCTTCAACTACGGCGAGGACTACCTGCGCGGGCGCATCACCGGAGCCCTCGGCGGCAGGGCTGCCGAGCAGCTCATCTACGGCGTGGTCAGCACGGGGGCCGAGGCGGACCTGCGGACGGTCACCAGCATCGCGCGGGAGATGGTGGTGCGCTGGGGGATGAGCCCCGTTGTCGGCGCACTCAACTACTCGGAGGACGGCGCCGCGATGGTCTTTGGGACTCAGCGCCCGTACAGCGACGCGACCGCGCAGCTGATCGACGCCGAGGTGAAGCGCATCTCCGACGAATGCCTTGCCCAGGCCGTGGAACTGCTGCACGACAATCGCAGCAGGCTCGACGGGCTGGCCCACGCCCTGCTCGAGCACGACACCCTCACCGCGGACGAGATCCTGCGCGCCGCCGACCTGCCTCAGCCGGTGGCCGTCACGGCTGGCGCATGAACCGCGAAGGATCGCCCAGGACCCTGACGGTGGCCGTCGTCCAGCAGCCGCCGGTTCTGCTCGACCGCGAGGCCACCCTGGCCCGGGCGGTGGAGCACCTCCATGTGGCGGCCGACGCCGGGTCACGGCTCCTCGTCTTCCCCGAGACCTACATCCCCGGCTACCCGGCGTGGATCTGGCGCCTGCGCCCCGGGACCGACTTCGACCTCACCAGCGAGATCCATGCGCAGCTGGTCGACAACAGCGTCGACCTCGCGGCCGACGGGTTGCGTGTCCTCCGCGATGCCGCGGCCGAGCGCAAGGTGGTCGTGGTCTGCGGCGTCCACGAGCGAGACGGAGACTTCGGTCGCGCCACGCTCTACAACACCGTTGTCACCATCGGTTCGGACGGGGCCGTTCTCAACCGTCACCGCAAGCTGGTGCCGACCAACCCGGAGCGGATGGTGTGGGGGATGGGTGACGCCAGCGGTCTTCGTGTCACGGACACCGCGGTCGGCAGAGTGGGGTCGCTGATCTGCTGGGAGAACTACATGCCGCTCGCTCGCTATGCGCTGTATGCGGACGGCGTGGAGATCTACGTCGCGTCGACATGGGACGAGGGCGACACGTGGATCGCGACGGTGCGACACATCGCAGCAGAGGGTCGTTGCTGGGTGATCGGTTCCGGGTGTTCACTGCGCGGCGCGGACGTACCCGCGACGTTCCCCGGCCGCAAGCAGTTGTTCCCCGACGACGCGGAATGGATCAACTCCGGTGACTCTGTTGTGGTCGCGCCCGGCGGCGACCTCGTCGCCGGCCCGCTGCACGAAGAGCACGGGTTGTTGCTTGCGGAGATCGACCCGGGAAGGGTGGCTGCGGCCCATCGCACCCTTGACGTCGCCGGCCATTACAGCCGCAACGACATCTTCACTCTCACCATCGATCGCAGCGCCCGCGCGCCGGTCACGTTCGGGTCCGTGTAGCGCGCCACAGCGAGCACGCGCGCTCCGCTCGTGCTCGCTGTCGACCCCTCGTCGCCCCAGTGCCCCCCTCCGCCATTGCTATCATCGTGGGCAGAGTTACGGATCGAAGTCGCAGCACACGTTCGCGTCCAACGTCACACCACCGGAGGGATCGGCGCTATTTCCGTTGACTCCGCGCAGCAGTACGCGATGACCGTGCTGGTGCCCGACGTCGAGGACGCGCAGCGCCTCGCCGCGGCACTCGATGAGGTCCGCCGTCCCGACAGTCCGCTCGCCGTGATCGCGGTCCCCCCGGTGCGCGGTGTTGCTTTCTTCGCCGACAGCGACCGCCAGGCCAAGCTCGATCGCTGGTGGGCTCATGCCATCCCGGAGGACAGCGTGCCTGTCTTCCTCCTCGTCGATGAGCGCGGCATTGCGCAGTGGCTGCCCGGGCTCGACGGCCGGTTCGTGGTGGGCGTCGCGACAGCCGAGGACGCCCAGCACTACCACGGGATCCGCAACGTCACCGTCGCCGCCGGCAACAGCCTCCTCGACATCGCACTGGCGGCGGTCGAGGAGTTCGCCGGCTCGGCCATGTTTCGCGACGACGCCAGGGCGCGCCTCGAGAAGCGGTTGCGCCGCACCCCGCCCGAAGCGGCGTCGCGGTTCCGCCGCGCCCGGCTGCGTCCCGCGGACGAGACCTTCCCCGCCGCGGCAGCGGCGACCGCCGGGCATCCCATCCCCAACGTGCCGCCCACGGATAGCGGCCCAGCGCTCGACCCGGATGCGCCCCGCGAGGAGCTGGTGCGAGCCCTGGCGGACACGCTGAAGCGGCTGCAGAAGATCCGCTCGGCGTCCTGACGCAGCGCCTCCTCCGCCCACGCGCTCGGCGCCGGCGGCGCTCCTCGTGGCGGCCGCTCGGGAGGGATCGGGCACAATGGTCGAGTGAACCAGGGATCGTGGGAGCGCTCACTCCGGGGCGCCATCTTCGATCTCGGCGGCGTCATGACCGAGCCGGTCGGCCGCCACCGGAAGGCGATCGAGGACCCCGTCCAGCTTGATCTCCTCCGCTTCTTCATGAACGAGTTCAAGGACGTCTACCACCTGCCGACCGGCGTCCACGACCTCCACCTGCTCGAGACGGGCGAGATCTCCGACGACGAGTTCTTCGATCGCATGACCGCGCGCTACATCGCCCAGGGTGGCCACCCGGGCGTCGACGGCCGCACCGCCGCGTACGTGGTCTTCGGACGCGGGATGGCGGCTTGCGGCGCAATGATCGACGCCGTGCGCCAGGTCAAGGGCGCGGGCTACCGCACCGCGCTGCTCACCAACATCTCGCGCAGCGGTGAGTCTGTGTGGCGGTCGCTGCTCCCCGTCGACGAATTGTTCGACGTTGTCGTGGACTCCTCGCAGGTGCGGCTGCGCAAGCCCGACCCGGCCATCTTCCTGCTCACCTGCGAGCGCCTCGGCCTCGAGCCGCGGGAGTGTCTCTTCGTCGATGACCTGCATTGCAACGTCGACGCCGCCACAGAGTTGGGCATGACCACGATCCGGTGCGACGACCCCGTGGTCATCGCCGACGAGGTGGTGGAGCTGCTGCTGGGCCGCGCCGCCGCGGCCGAGCCCGAGTCCGCCGGCGCGGGGCGTTGACGATCCCTGCCGCGGTCACCGTTGTCGACCTGTCGGCAGCCTCAGCGGATTCCCTGTCGATTGCCGCGGCCACTCACATCGGCCCCGTCCGCAAGGAGAACCAGGACGCGTTCGCCGCGACCCCGCTGCGCAGCGGCGACGGCGTCGGCGTGGTCGTGGCCGACGGCATGGGGGGCATGCCCGGTGGCGGCGAGGCGGCCGTGGCGGCCGTGTCCGCGGCGCTCAAGGTGCTCGCCACCGGCCAGGCGGACCGCGACACGGTGACCGCCGCCATGGATGCGGCGAACGACGCTGTGGCAGTGGTCCGCTCGGAGATCAACGGCCAGCCGGGCACGACCCTGACCATCGCCGCGGTGCTCGGCCACGACGCCGTCATCGGCCACGCCGGCGACAGCCGCGCCTACCTGGTCCATGCCGGCGTGGCCACGGTCGTGACCAGCGACCACTCCTGGGTGGGCGATCAGGTGCGGGCAGGCGCGCTGGCGCCCGGCTCCGAGCGCCGCCACCCGCGCCGCAACGTCATCACCCGGGCTGTCCTCGGCGACGATCTGGAGGCCGAGCTGCTGTCGATCACGCTCGAGGGCCGCGACCTCCTCATGCTCTGCAGCGACGGCTTCTGGGAGCCGATCAGTGACGACGACATCGCCGTCCTGCTGGAGACGCCGGGACCGCTGACGGCGGTTGTCGAACGGGCTGCCCAAGCAGCCCTCGACGCCGGGGGCAGGGACAACGTGACCCTGCTCGCGGTTCGCCTGCCGGACTGACCTCCGGACTGCTCCGCGGCCGCGCACGCGGGTCGATTTCGTGGCACGATTCGCCCGGCCGTTACCAAACCGTTGTTCGTGTCGTTCTCACATCAGTCCCCGCACACGCCCCCTCACAGGAGACCCCACATGGCACGTCGCCAGCGTCTACGCGGTGTCAAGATCTGCGCCCACTGCGGCTCCGGATATGACGGGTTCAAGGCCATGGAGCTTCGCGGCCGCTACTGCTCGCCGGGGTGCCTCGCGGCGGCTCGCGCCGCCCATCGCGCCGTCAGCGCCCAGGCCCACGTGGGGATCGACACTGCCCTGCTGCTTCGGTGACCTCAACGCTGCGATCGGACGCAGCGCGCTGAATATCGGGCAGACTCGCTGACATGGCACGTCTCTACGCTCAACTGTGCGCGTTCGTCTTCCTCTTGGTGGGTGTCGGTGGTCTCGCCGCGGGCAACGCCGGACCTGGTACCCACAACGGCGGCGGCAACATCGGCAGCCTGGTTCTCCACCTCACCTGGGCGCGCGACGTCCTCGACATCGCCCTGCTGGGTCTCTTCGGGTACGTCGGCTTCGTGTCCTCAGCCGAGCGCGGCCGGCTTCTTGTCGGTGGGGCCGGGGTCGTGCTCGTGGTGCTGGCGATCGCCGGCTTCCTTGTGGGCGACACCGCCACCGCGTCACGCGCCTTGCTCGGACTGCACTTCACCACAGCGCTGAACGTGCTCGACCTCGTGGTCGGCGTGCTCGCCATCCTCTCCGCGCTCGGCACGGTGACGGAACCGGAGCCTGCGCCCCGGTCCGTCTTGAGGGGCTGACCAGAGTCGTCAGTGGCGGCCGTTGGTCTCGTTGTGGATGCGCACCGAGCCTTCGATGGAGACGTCGTCATCGTCGTGAATGACCTTGTCCCCCTGGTGACGCCCGACGACTGCCGCTGCGGTCATGAAAGGTGCCACCCGGCGCACCGTGCGCTCGGCCACCTGGTACCCGTCCTTGGCCGCATTGCCGAACGCGGCGAGCTGCTGGCGCGTCTTGGCTCCCGGCTGCGGAGCGATGCAGATGCCGGCGACGGCGCCGATGACGCCGCCGTGGACGAAGCCGCGGATGTAGCCCATGACATTCTCCCTGTGGCTGCCGGTGACAGAACCACCCTACTACGTGAGTGCTGTTGAAGCCCACTCGCCGTCGGGCGTGATGCGCAGGCGCTCGACCGGCCGTCCCCCCACGAGGTGGTCGTCGATGATCTCGTCGACGTCTTCGACGCGGAGGTTGCCGTACCACACGCCGTCGGGGTAGACGATCAGAACTGGGCCCTGGTGGTGCTGCTGGTTGCAGCCCATGCGAGTGGTGCGGACGTGGGTGAGGCCGCGGTGCTCCAGCTGGTCGCGGAGGCGCAGCAGGATCCTCTCGCTGCCCAGCCCGCCGCAGTGGTGGCGACCGACGGTGGTACAGACGAAGACGTGGAGGGGGCGCAGCTCGGTTGCCTGTTCCATCGCGACGATGGTGACTCAGCGGGCGCGGGCGGCGTCCTCCGGGGGCCGTGGTCCGTCACAGTAGGGCTGGTCATGGAGATCAGCTTCGCCTTCTTCGCGGACGCGGCCACCGTCCCCAACGACGGCAAGGTGTACGTGCTCGGTGGCGGCTTCAGCGCACTCGCCCTGGCTCAGCTGCCCGGGATGGCCAGCTTCGCCGTCGTTGCCGGGTTCCGCTTCAACGCCGCCGACGCCGGCAAGGTTCACATCATCGAGCTGCGCTTTGTCGACAACCTCGGCAAGTTGGTGCTGCCTCCCACCACCATGCGCTTCGAGTCGGCGGGACCGCCGCCGCCCGGGGCGGGCGAGGTGAGCGTGTCGACGGTGACCGTCCTGCAACCGGCGCTCGGCGAGCCGGGCGAGTACGCGGTGGAGTTCTGGAGGGAGACCACGCTGCTCTCGACGGTGCGCCTGCACGTCCTCGAGCAGCAGCAGCCGCTCAGCGCGCCGGGCAGTCCGCCACCCGCCTGAGGCGCCGGCCCGGCAATTGCCCGCGAGCAGCGGGGACGCTGCGCCCCGGTCGCATGCTCAGCGCTTCTGCGCGCCTTCGTACTCGTAGAAGCCGCGCCCGCTCTTGCGCCCCAGGTACCCGGCCGACACCATCCGCTTGAGCAGCGGCGGCGCGGCGTAATCGCGGATCGCGTACTCCTGGTAGAGCGCGTCGCAGACGAATTCAGCGGTGTCGAGGCCGATGTAGTCGAGCAGCTGCAGCGGACCCATGGGGTGGCCGCAGCCCAACTTCATGCCCTCGTCGATGTCCTCGCGCGTTGCGAAGCCTGACTCGTAGAGGCGCACAGCGCTGTTCAGGAACGGGATGAGCAGGAGGTTGACGATGAAGCCCCCGCGGTCCTGGGCAACGATGACGCGCTTGCCCAGGCGCTCGCCGAGGACACGCGCTTCCTCGAGGGTCTGGTCGCTGGTGGCGATGGTGCGCACCACCTCCAGGAGTTGCATGACCGGGGCGGGGTTGAAGAAGTGTGTGCCGATGACCCGATCGGGGCGGTGGGTGGCGCGCGCGATCTCGATGATCGGAAGTGAGGACGTGTTGCTGGAGAGGATGGCGTGCTCGGGAACGATCTGGTCCAGCTTGCCGAACAGCTCCACCTTCTCGGGGAGGCGCTCGACGATCGCCTCGATGACGATGTCGCAGTCGCCCAGTACGTTGAGGTCGGTGCTGAAGCTCAGGCGGCCGCTGATCGTGTCGACGTCGTCGTCACTGAGCTTGCCACCCTGGCGACCGCGCTCCAGGGATTGCTCCACGCGATGGCGACCGGCTGTCAGTGCGTCGTCGTTGGCCTCTGCGACGCGCGTGCGCAGGCCGCTGCGAGCACAGACCTCGGCGATGCCTGAACCCATCAGGCCGGCGCCGACGACGCCGACGGTGTTGATCTCCATCTCTGCCTCCAGGTGGATCGTGCGCGGGGCACAAGTGTGCCAGCCGCCGGGCCGGGCGCCGCGAGCGCGCTCCCTATGATGGCGTCCATGGCCGCCCCCACTGTCGCGCTGGTCAGCGCCGACCTGATCCTCGCCAGCCGTCTCCGAGCCGCGCTGCGCGGCATCGCGGGCCTTGCCGTGGTGGCCGCCGGGGATGTTCCACCCGCGCACACGGTGTTCGTCGACCTCAACGAGCAAGCCGACGACCGCATCGCTCTCATCGCCGCGCTCCGCGCCGCGGGCCAGGATCGGATCATCGGGTTCTGCCAGCACGACAGCAAGGGGGTGCGCATCCGTGCAATGGCCGAGGGCGCCGACCAGGTGGTGACCAACGGGGCGCTCCAGGAGGCCGCGATCCGCCTCGTCGGCGTGCTGCCCCGTGACTGACATCGAGGGCCACGTCGCCGCCGAACTCGATCGCGTCCGCGAGGAGGTCGTGGAGACGAGGCGCGACATCCATCGTCACCCGGAGCTGTCGCTGCACGAGGAGCGCACCGCCGAGGTCGCAGCCCGGCGCAGCGCCGGCCTCGGTTTCACGGTGCGCAGCGGCGTCGGCGGCACCGGGGTCGTCGCCGACATCGGCGGGGGCGGGGGAGAGGGACCGACGCTGATGATCCGCGCCGACATGGATGCCCTGCCCATCCTCGAACGTGGCGATGATCGGGTGGTCACCTCAGGCACCGACGGGGTCATGCACGCCTGCGGCCACGACGCCCACGTTGCCATGGCACTCGGCGCGGCCGCGGTGCTGGTGGCGCTCCGCGACACATGGCGGGGGCGGTTGCGCCTCTGCTTTCAGCCCGCCGAAGAGATCGCCTCGGGCGCGGCGCCGATGATCGAGGACGGCGCACTCGAGGGCGTTGACCGGGTGTTGGGCATCCACGTCTGGGCGCCACTCCAGGTCGGCCAGGTCGGTGTCAGGGAAGGCCCGATCTTCGGCAGTGCCGACGAGTTCGGGATCATCGTGCGCGGTCGCGGCGGCCACGGCGGCATGCCGCACACCAGCATCGACCCGGTGGTGGCCGCGGCCCACGTGGTGCTGGCTCTGCAGAGCATCGTCAGCCGGGAGACGTCGCCGTTCTCGCCGGCAGTGGTCACCATCGGCCAGGTGTCGGGCGGGCGCGCGTTCAACGTCATCGCGGACGAGGTGCGCCTGCGTGGCACGGTGCGCGCCATCGAGCTCGAGGAGCGCGAGCGGCTGCTGCGACGCGTCGGCGAGGTGGCCGAGGCCATCGCCTCGGCATCCGGCGCCACCGCTGAGTTCGAGCGCATGGCCGGATGCCCCCCCGTCGTCAGCGATGCCGACTCGGTGGCGCTGGTGCGGCGCGCCGCGAGGGCCACGGTGGGGGAGCAGAACGTGGTGACGCCGCAGGCGATCACCGTCGGCGACGACGTGGCGCGCCTCATCGACGGCGCCGGAAAGGGGTGCTACTTCCTGGTGGGCGCGGGCGACGTCGCGCGGCACGCGGTGGCGCCGCACCACAGCGCCGACTTCGACATCGATGAGCGCTGCCTTCCCGTGGGCACGGGGACGTTGGTGAGGGCGGCTCTCGAGGTGTTGCGGTGAGCGATCCCTGGGCGCGGCTGCGCCGCGAGCGGGATCGCCTGTACGAGCAACCGGTGGACCTCACGCCGCGACCGGGATCGGCGTCGCGGACGGAGATCACCACGGTCATGCAGATCCAGCACGCCAACAACGACGGCAACGTCCACGGCGGCGCGATCATGCGGTTGGTCGATGAGGCGGCCGGTATCGCCGCGATACGGCACGCACGGCGCCGGGTGGTGACGGTGTCGATGGATGACATGAGCTTCGTCGCCCCGGTGTTCATCGGCGACCTCGTCACCGTGCGCGCCACCGTCAACGACGCCCACCGCACCTCGATGGAGGTGGGTGTGCGCGTCGACGCCGAGAACCTCGCCAGCGGCGAGAGGCGCCACGTCGCCAGCGCCCACCTCGTCTTCGTAGCTCTCGACGCCGAGGGCAGGCCCGCCCCGGTGGCGCCGGTCTTGGCTGAGAGCGCGGACGAGGTCCGCCGCCAGGTCCAGGCCAAAGTGCGCCGTGAGCACCGCCTGGTGCGCAAGCGGGCCCTCGCAGAGGCCGGCGGGGAGTGAGATGACTGAGTTGGAGATGCGGCCGCCAGGGCGGTGCCCTGTACAGTCGGTGCCATGACCGACCTGGCCTCGCCGCTGACCGTTCGCGACGCCACGACGACGCCGCCGACGGCGCGCCAGCACATCCGTTTCGCCTTCTACCGGGTGCGCCCGGAGTGGCGGCTCCGCGATGCCACGTTGCGCGCCGCCGACCGCGCCGAGGTGGTGGCCCTCGTGGCCGACTTCGAACGGCGCGACAATGTCCTGGTGCGTACCTACAGCCTGGTGGGCACCCGTGGCGACGCCGACCTCATGGTGTGGATGATCAGTGACCGGATCGAGGACCTGCACGAGTTCTCGTCGCGGCTGAACCGCACGGCGCTTGGTGCGTTCCTGGAGTCGCCGTACAGCTACTTCGCGATGACCAAGCAGAGCATGTACGTCGAGAAGCACGAGCATCCGAACCAGGAGGGGAGGAGCAACCGACTGGTGATTGCGCCGACGAATCGGAGGTACCTCTTCGTGTACCCGTTCGTGAAGACGCGCGCCTGGTACCGGCTCAGCAGCGAGGAGCGGCAGCGTCAGATGAGCGAGCACATCGCCATGGGCCACCGCTACCCGGGCGTGAAGATCAACACCACCTACTCGTTCGGCCTGGATGACCAGGAGTTCGTGGTGGCCTTCGAGAGCGACTCGGTGGCCGATTTCCTCGACCTCGTACACGAGATGCGTGGGAGCGAGGCGTCGACGCACACTGTGCGTGACGTTCCCTCGTTCACCTGCATGCTGATGACCCCCGAGGAAGCGCTCGCCGCCATCGGCTGATTCGAGCTCCGCTTACTCCGGGATGACCGCGTTGCGACGCTGCGCGGTCTCGATGGACTCGTCGAGGACCTCGAACACGTGCATCACCCGCACCCGGGGCGCGTAGCGCGCGGCGCCATTGCGCAGCTGCACCAGGCACGACACGTTCTCGGTCACGAGGACGTCGGCGCCGCTGGCGACGACGTGCTCGAACTTGCGCTGGAGGATGGCCTCGCTGCGATCCGGCTGCTCGTGGAAGTACATGCCGGGGCCGCCGCAGCACATGGCGGCTTCCCCGAGGGGGACGATCTCCAGGCGGGGGATCTCTGCGAGCAGGCGCCGCGACGCCGACCGTGTGGGGCCGTCGATGGGCAGCGAGCATGGCTCGTCGATGGCCACGCGCCAGCGCAGTGGTCCGAGGATGGCGCGCTGCCCATAGTCGGCGAGGAGCTCGCTGGCGAGCAGGGTGCGATGGGCAACGTGCTGCGCGTCGGCGGCGTGGCGCTCGTCACCGGCGAGCACGGTGTCGTACGTCTTGTAGTGGGCGGTGCAGGAGGCGACGTCGCCCACCAGCAGGTCCACCTTGACCTCGCGGAGGATGTCGACGTTGGCCACGGCCATGTCGGTCATCGCCTCGCGGTCGCCGAGTGACTTGGCAGGGAGGCCGCTGCAGGCGAGCTGGGGCACGACCACCTCGAATCCGTTGGCGAGGAGCACGCGCATGGTGGCCGCGGTGGCCTGGGGAGCGGCCAGGTTCTGGTAGCAGCAGACGAGAAAACCGAGACGGCCGCGCACTGGCGCTGTTGCGAGCGGCAGGCTGCGCGCGCGGCGGTAGGCGGTCTGGCGGGGGAGGGGCCCGACGTGTTCCATGAGCGCCCCGCCGGCGCCCAGCCAGTGGCTCAAACCGGTGCGGCGCAGGAGCGCGTGCACGCCGGTGACCTGGGCGGCGCGCGAGAGGCCGTGGAGGAAGCGCAGCGCGCCCGCCTTGGGCAGGATGGAGCGGAAGGCGAATGACTGTCCCCAGGGGTGGCCCTCCTGCTCGTGGAGTTCCATGCGCGCGCGGCTGACGATCAGACCGGTGGGGACGCGCGGGGCGCAGGCCGCGATGCAGTTGTCGCAGGTGAGGCAGGTGGACAGGGGGCCGTCGGCGATGTCGCGCAGCTCGATCCTGCCCTCGATGGCGTCGCGTATCAGCGAGACGCGGCCGCGGGCAGTCTCCCATTCCACGGGGTTGGTGACGTAGGTGGGGCAGACCGCCTGGCAGAGTGAGCACTTGTTGCACTCACTGGCGGCCTGGTAGACGTCCTCGAGGAATCGCGGGGGGACGGCGAGATCAGTCAACGGCGGAATTGTACGGGGAGGAGAGCCGCGCACTGAGCCGGGTCACGTTGACGCTGCAAAAGGGCAGCCGCCATGCTTGCGGGCGGCCCTGCGGCTCTTCCGTCCGTCCCAGCATCGAGGTTGCCATGGCGCACGAGACCACCCCGACGATTCACCTCATCGCGCGCCCCGCCATCGATCTCGACGGCATGCGCGCCTACCTCGACGATGTCGGCGGCGCGTCGTGGCTGGACCGGCGCACGCAGGCGGACGCCGACCCCAACCCCGGCGAGCTGCTGGTGGAGTTCGGCGGGCGGGCCTGCTATCGCAGCTGGGAGCCTGGGCTGAACGTCAATGTCACCAAGGTGCGCACCGACCAGCGCGCGTACCTGCGGAACATCCTCAAGAGCGCGCACGGCAGTGTGCTCGAGCACGCCTACTACACGTTCGCGCTGCGCAACGTGAGCCGGGTCGCCACTCACGAGATCGTGCGCCACCGCGCCGGCGCGGCCTACAGCCAGGAGAGCCTGCGCTACGTGCGCTTGGTCGACATCGGGTTCAGGGTGCCGCCGGCGCTGGAGCCGCTGCACCGAGAGGTCGTGGAGCTTGTGGAGCGGCTCGAGGAGTTCCAGCTGTCGGCCGCCAAGGCGCTGAAGATCGACGAGGAGGGGATCCCGTTCCATGTGAAGAAGGAGGTGACGTCTGCCCTGCGCCGCCTGGCGCCGATCGGGCTGAGCACCGACCTGATCCTGACCATGAACCTGCGGACCCTGCGCCACGTCATCGAGATGAGGACCGCGCCCGGGGCCGAGGAGGAGCTGCGCCTCATCTTCGGCCGCCTTGGCGAGATCATGGTGGAGGAGGCGCCGGGGGTGTTCCAGGACTTCAGGCGCGACGACGACGGATCCTGGGTGCCCGAATTCCGCAAGGTGTGACGGGTCTGTCGCTGCGTCTGCTTGTTCGACGGCGAACGTACGGTACAATCGGGAAGCCACCGGCGAGGTGGTGTCCATCCCGTCAACCATGAGGCAGGGAGCCCCGAGATGATCAGCGTCAGCGACACCGCCCTAGGCCAGCTCCAGACCCTTTTCTCCGAGCAGACGCCTGAGCAGCAGGTGGGTCTGCGCGTCTACATCCAGTCGGGTGGTTGCTCCGGCTTCTCCTACGGGATGGGAATCGACGAGAACCCGCCAAAGGAAGACGACCAGGTGGTCACCGTCAACGGGATGCGCGTGTACGTCGACTCCTACTCGGCGCAGTACCTCGAAGGGGCCGAGATCGACTTTGTCGACGCCATCATGGGCGGCGGCTTCACGATCAACAACCCCAACGCTGTCAAGACCTGCGGCTGCGGCCACAGCTTCCAGACGGCCGACAGCGCCGGCGAGGCCAAGGCCTGCTCGCACTGAGCTGACGGGCGCGGCGACGCTGGGTGGTCGACGCGGCGAGCCACGGCTTGGGTTGTGGACACGACCACGTCGAAGCGCGATAACGACGTGGGCGTGCGTAGCCACTCATGCGGATGCGCATGAGAACATCGGAGTTCGAGCGGGAGTAGCTCAGTTGGTAGAGCGCTAGCCTTCCAAGCTGGATGTCGAGGGTTCGAGTCCCTTCTCCCGCTCCATCGGC
>PLWW01000099.1 GCA_003153125.1 Candidatus Dormiibacterota bacterium
CAGATCGTCTTCTGGCAGGGTGCCGGCTCCACCCTCTGGGAGGGCTGGTACGCCGGCGGCGCCTGGCATGGCCCCGTCGACATGAGCGCCGGTATTGCGCAACCCACCACAGGCATCATTGGTGACGGGACTTGGCGCGTGGGGAGCCAAGTACTTGCCGGGACCTACCGTACGCGTCAGGCCGCGAGTAGCTGCTACTGGGAGCGCCTGTCCGGCTTTGGCGGGACAGGCGGGGAGATCATTGCGAATCACTTCGGGGACGGATACCAAGTGGTGACGATCGCGTCTTCAGACGCGGGCTTTCACACTCAGTCGTGTGGCACGTGGACCATTGACCTATCAGCAACCGGAGCTTGGCCCACCCAGAACGGGATTTTCATCGTCGGCACCGATCTGTCGCCCGGGACGTATTCCGCGCCGGGCGGGAGCTCATGCTACTGGGCGCGATTGTCGGGATTTGGCGGGACTACTGACCAGATCATCGCCAATGGGCTGGGTCAGTCCGCCGTCATAGTGACGATCGCGCCCACTGACGCGGGATTCGAAACCCAAGACTGTGGAAGCTGGTCCGGTCCCTGACAAGCCACTGATCAGAGTGTCCGAGTGCGTCCGCGTTTCGCGATCGACTGGTAGGAATCTCCGGCCCGCTGATCGTCCGGGTGGCGCACACTGCCTGACAGGCCGTGGGCCCTGTTCCCTGTGGCCGTCACGGCGCGCCCCGCGCCGGCAGAAAGGGAGAGCCCGTGTTCTACCGCACCATCGGGTCAGGAGCGCTCGCCGTCATCGCGCTTACTGCGCTCACCGCTGAGAGTTGCGCGACTGGCAACACCGTCAACCAACCGTCGACCCCGGCGCCGTCCAACTCCTCGGCACCGGCTGCAGTGGCCGCGGCGGCCCACGTCGGAGCTACCCTCACCCTGAACGGCGCGAGCGGCGAGAAGCTGCAGGTGACCCTGGTCAGGATGGTTGACCCCGCGCCTGCGGCCAACCAGTTCTCGGCGCCCCCCGCCGGGATGCGCGAGGTCGCCACCGAGCTCCGCTTCAAGAACATCGGCACCATCGCGTACAGCGAGAGCCTGCTCACCGATGTCACCGTCCTCGATGCCGCCTCGCACTCGTACTCCGTCGACATCTCCGGGGCGACCAGCGCCGGCCCCGGCTTCCCTAGCGACCTGGTCAACCTCGCGGCCGGGGAGAGCGCCGACGGCCTCATCGAGCTCCAGGTGCCGACCGCAACACCGGTGACCGAGGTGAAGCTGAGCGTCAGCCTCTTCGGCGGTGACCGGGGTGAGTGGCTGGTTCCCTGACCCGTTGACGGGCGGCCTGCGCTGCGCTGCGCTCGTCGGCGCCGTGCTCCTGCTCAGCGCCGTAAGAAGCGTGACGCCAGAAACTCGGCTACAAAGACTGACGCCGGTTCATACCGGGCCTTCAGCCCGAACAAGGGAGCCGGGACAGGCGGCGCGCGCGGCGTATGAACACCACCGCGGCCGCCCTCCGGGTCGTTATGGCCCCCCGTCGAGGCTGCCAGGGCTGCCGCCACCAATGAGGCGGAGCTGTAGGGACTGCGCTTGCGACACCAGGGCGCGTAGCTCACTCTCGGACTGCCGGCGGGCGACCAGCTCATCCTCGAGGCGGGCGACACGCTCGCGGAGTACGGCCATCTCGACAAGGTCGCCGGCTGGCGTGTCGAGACCGGTCACCTCCACCAGGTAGCGGCCTCGGTCATCTTTGGCGGCCTCCAGCTCGCCACGGCGGATGCGTCGGCGCAGGGTGTCCACCGAAACGCCCAGGTGGGCGGCGGCGTCGGCCAGGGGGAGGCTCGGCACAGCTAGGCAGCCTGCCTATGCGTGCTCATGCGCTGCCTAGCAACAGCGTAGGCTCGGCCTAGGCGGGGCGTCATGCGGGCGGAGCCGGTAGTGGTGGAGGTGGAGGCGGCGCATCCGGCGGCGGTGGCGGAGCGCCGGTCGGTGGCACCCATTGGTAGCCCTCTTGGTCCTCGCCGCGCATCTCGCGGGCGGCGGCTGCTGCGGGGTTCCAGATGGAGGCGGTCGTCCTCGGGCTTGCCACGGTGACGTATACGAGGCCGAACACGCCGGCGATAGCGCCGATCCAAAAGCCGCTCACGGCGCTGCCGCCACGGTGTTGCCATATCAGCGAGGAGATCACGCCACAGACGGCCCACAGGACCACGAGGCCGATAACGGGGCTGTAATCGGTCACGCGGCCTCTACCGGGAGATGCGGCACCTGGGTCAGCAGCTCAGCGGTCTCGAGGTGATCGACGTAGCGCTGTGTGGTGGTCACCGAGGCATGGCCCAGGAGCTTCGCCACGCTCACGAGGCTGCTGCCGTTGCGGAGGGCGCGGATAGCGTAGGTATGCCTCAGGGCGTGCGGACTGACGGCCTTGGCGTCGATGCCGGCCCGCTCAGCGGCACGGCGCACCACGTCGCCGGCGGCACGGGCGGTTAGGCGGCCTCGGTGCAGCTTGGCCGCGGCGCGGTCATGGGCGCGGAACAGCGGGCCACTCCCGCCCAGGCGGCGGCCGGTGCTGGCGAGGTAGCGGCGGATCATCGAGGCCACTTCAGGGTGAATCGGGACGGTGCGGTCCTTGCGGCCCTTGCCCTGTCGGACGTAGAGCGCCGTGGCGCCGTCGCCGTCCTCGCGCAGGTCGGACACGTCGAGGCCGGTCACCTCGGAGACGCGCAGGCCGGCGCCCAGCATGATCGCAAGGAGGGCGCGGTCCCGGTCGTTGGTCGCGGCGCGGAGGATAGCGCCCACCTCCGGCTCAGCGAGGACGTTATACGGCTTGCGGACGCGGCTCGTGGGCGTGCGGAGGGCGAGGGTCACCACGTCGGCGCTCATGCCGTGGGCGCCCATGGTGCCGGCCCACTTGAGGAATGAGCGGAGGCCGGCGAGGGCGAGAGCTTGCGATGCCGGCGCGTGGGAGGTGGAGGCGGTCACCGCGGCGCGGTAGCGGGCCAGCTCGGCGCCGGTCAGCTCGGCCAGCGTGGTCACCTCGAGGGCGGTCAGCGCATCGCGGACGGCTCGGCCATAGGCGCGACGCGTCGAGGGGCTATCGGTGGCGCCGTCGAGGTAGGCGGCGAGCACTGCCTCCCAGGGCGTCGAGGCGGCCAGGGTGCGACGTGTCGCCAGCTCTCCCGCCGGCACCATCTCCACCATCATCGCTGATCTCCTTATGCCGCTAATGCCTCTTAGCGGAAGCATAGCACAGCATAGGCAGCGCGTGGGGCTTGCCTAGGTGATGGCGTGCAGCGGCCTAGGTAGGCGTGGGCCTGCCAGCGCTACTCGGTTACTCCCGATGGCTCCCAGGTCATGCCCGGTCGCTTCCGGGCCTCCTAGGCGTTCCTACGGGCACGCGCTCGGTCTGTGCGGCGCCCTTGGGACGGTTCGGCGGAGCTACGCGGGATCGTCGGGGCGGAGTTCGCTGAAGAGGTGCTCGAGCTCGGCGTCCAGGTCTGGCTCCATGCTGTGGGTCACGTTGAGTTCAGCACCACGGAGGAAGCCGAGGGCGCGGAGTACCTCGATGGCACCGGATGGGTTGCCACGCCCCCAGGACTTGAGCAGGGCAGCGATGGCGGCGGGCGCCAGGTCTGCGATGTGTGCCGCGCCGGCCTCGCGGAGGGCTATCTCCCAGGCTTCCGTGTCACGCCAGCGCTCGAGCGTATTGCGGTGGCAGCCGGCGGCCTGCGCCACCTCGGCCCATGTTGCATCGGGGTGGGACCACTTGAACTCGGCTGCAATACGAATGCCTGGGGTCAGTTTTGCAACATCCTGTTGCACGTCCTCGGCTGCCATCGCCGCCATCTTAGCCGGCACCCTCAGGACGGCCAATACCGACCGGCGGCGTTGGAAGTGGACGTCCCACGCGAAGGTGACCCTGTGTCACAGAACTGGCATCCTTCGCGTGACCTTGGCACTCTTCGAAGGATGCCAACTCGTGCGAAGGATGCCAACCTCCACGCGAAGGATGCCAAATATTCGACAGGTGTATCCCTTCACGTGGACACCCTGGCGCCGATGGGCGGCAGCACCCATGTCCAGCACTCGAAACCCTGCTTGACGGACAGGACTCCGAGCGCCGATTTGGCCCGTGCCAGCGTCCGCTTGGAGAGCCCCTCCGACTTGGCCCAACCCTCCACGTCATGCGCCGCCATGCCGTCAGCGCCGAGGGGTTCGAGCAGTGCGTCCAGTGCCGTGATCGCGGACACCAGCGCGCCGGCCTCTGCCGGATCCTCGCCGAGGATGTCATCAGCGGTCAGGGCACTGGTGTCGCCCCACTCAATGCGCGAGACGCTACCCGTGGGCAGCTCAACCGATCCGATGGTGTACCGCAGCGACGATGGCACCCTGGTCAGGTTGTGCTTGACACTGGCACAGATGTACCCGCCGCCATCTCCTGGCTCATCGGCGACGCACCACACGCTACGGGCGAGGCCACCGATGCCGATGCTGCCCATCCCCCGGTAGATCGCCGGGCCTGTGCCGCCCTTGTTCAAGTGCCGGTTGCCGACGATGGCGCAACCCGTGAGCTCCGCCATCGCCGTCAGGGGGTTGAGGGCCTGCCGCACATGCTTGTCGTTGTGCGTGTTGACGTGCTCGTCACCCAGGTAGGTGTTCAACGGATCGAAGAACACAGCCACAGCCTTCGTGTCGCGGATCGCCTCCTCGAGGAGTGGGACATCCCGAGGGATGAGCACCTCCGCCGGTTCCAGGGCCTCGATGCGACTGGTGTCGGCGCCGGCTGCGATCAACCGCGGGTAGGTGGTGTCCTGGTGGCCGTCCTCGCCCATCAGCACGAGCACGAAGCCGCCACCCTCGAGGCCGGGGCTGCCGTCAGGCATGGCACGCCCGGTGGTAATCCGCGCTGCGAGGTCGAGCAGGATGGTCGACTTCCCCTTGTCAGGGTCGCCGTCCTGCACGGACAGCTTGCCGCGTGGCAGCCAGCTCTTCCACAACCAGGTGACGCGCTCCGGGTCACCTTCGAAGGCGCGCCGCGTCAGTCTCTCGCCCGTCCCGTTCGGAATTGCCGAGGTCCGCGACGATTCGAACAGCTTGAGCGAATCGGCAACCGAGGTCATGCCGGTTCCTTTGTTGGCCGTGGGCCCCACGCTTCCAGCCACCATCCGCCGCGTCCGCATAGGTCGCAGTGGTCGCGCAAGTAGGCCGCCCTGTGCTGGGCGAGGTTGTACGCAGCAAACTCGGCGCGCTCTTCGGGCGTTAGGTTCTGATTGCCCGTCAGTATTTTGCGGTGGGCAGCGGTCGGCGCGGCGTCGATCTCTGCCTGTTTCTGCCGTTGGGCCTCCCGTTGGGCCGCCGGGGTGTTGCGTGCTGCGCTGTACGCCGCTATCTCCGCCGCCTGGCGTTCCGCTCCGCCGCCTGGCGCGAGCCAGCGATCCTGGCGCCGTTCGGCCGCAAGTGCCCGTGCCTCGCGCTCCGTGGCCGGCGGCGTACCTCCCGAAAGTGTTACCGCGGTAACGGTCGCGGCCGCGGCGATGAGCTGACGACCGCGACTCGAGCTGAAGCCGTGGCGCTGCTGGCAGTAGTCCTCAAAGGTGGCGTACCGCTCGCGATAGAGCTTGCGTTCGCGGATCTCGGTGAGAGCGTTGCCCACCTCGACGAACGTCTGCTTGCCGCGGTCGATGATCGCCTCCAGCTCGGTCAGCGTCGCCTCAGCGAGAGCCATCGCCGTCATGCGGACTCCTCGGTCGCGAGGGCGCCGCGCACCGCCTCCGTGAGCCGTTCCGGCGAGACGCCGACGGCTGCGGCCAGAGCCTTCAACGCGGTGGCCACCGGCTTGTCGAGTGTGTTCCGAACCTTGGCGAGCCGGGCGATCTCCCCGAGCAGAGCCGCAACCTGGTCATCGCCGAAGGCTGCCAGCGCCGGCCGTCCCTGCGCGTTCATGGTGATCGTGCCCTTCCACACCCGCGGCTTGAAGCGCTCACGGCTCCCTGGAGGGAACAAATCCACCCACGACAAACCAGCGGACTCGACGACCGAGCGGGTATCGCAGCCCGCCATGCAGTGCAACAACACCTTGCCGTCGTCGGCCGCCTTCACGCTCAGGGAGGCCTGGCGATCGCTGTGATGAGGACACTGGGCCATGTAGCCCTCGCCGCTGCCGCGCACACCCTCGAGGTGGCTCAGCACACGGTCAATCGGTTGGGTGCTACCCTGTGGCAGGGGCACTTGCACTGCCTCCTTCAAGCGCCGTTGCCCCGTCGGCAGCGGCGTTTCTCGTCTCGGAGACGACCAGGTCGTGGGCGACGTCGAGCACGGGCATCGCGACCAGGGCCCGCACGACCTCGCGTAGGGTGTGCTGCCGGATGGGATCGCCCGCCATCGCCCGCGTCATCGTGTTCGGCGAGACCTTGGCGAGCCGTGCGATGGTGGCCGCGGTGCAGCCGCGGATGTACAACTCGCGCCGCAGTCGAGCGCCGTCGAGGCGGAGCCCGGTGTCGCGAATGCTTGGTACCTGGGACATCGCGGCGAGCGTATAACTCCCTTGGGTAGCGTCAGATTCCCAGGGGGACCGCAGGTAGTTCCTAACGCAGCAGGCGGCACCACGAGTGCAGAATCACTGGCGAGGCGGCTGCTGTCTTTGTATTCGGAACTGAGCGAATCGGCTCCGGTTCCTCAGACGTGCCGCCTTCTAAGCGGTTGGTCGCAG
>PLWW01000033.1 GCA_003153125.1 Candidatus Dormiibacterota bacterium
AACCTCGGAAGCAGGACACTAGTGCAGCGCGGCTGAAATAGCTTTCTGGTTCGCATGGGCCAGGATCTCGTCGGCCGTCTTCACCCACACGAAGGGGTGGCGGCGGCCATTCCAGCTGTCGATGAAGCGCTGGATGGCGTCCTTGAGGTGAGGCACACTGCGGAAGACACCGCGGCGAATCGCCTTGCGATGCACGATGGAGAACCACGTCTCGACCTGGTTCATCCAACTGGCGCTTGTCGGCGTGAAGTGGAGGTGGATTCGAGGATGCGTGTGCAGCCACGCCTGCACGACCGGATGCTTGTGGGTGCGGTAGTTGTCGAGCACCATGTGCACCTGGCCGCGGGGGTATCGCTTGGCGACCAACTGCAGGAACTTCAGAAATTCCTGATGCCGATGTCGCGCATAGGTGCGGCCGGTGACCTCGCCGGTGGCCACGTCGAGGGCGGCGAAGAGCGTTGCGGTGCCGTGGCGAACGTAGTCGTGGGTGCGGCGCTCCACCTGTCCAGGACGCATGGGGAGGAGCGGCTGCGTGCGATCCAGTGCTTGGATCTGTGACTTCTCATCGACACACAGGACCACCGCCTTCTCGGGTGGATGCAGATACAGGCCCACCACGTCGGTCACCTTGCCCACCAGTTCTGGGTCCGTGCTGAACTTGAACCCGCGGGTGCGGAAGGGCTGGATCTTCTGCTCCCGCCAGATGCGCAGAACAGTGGTCGCGCTCACGCCGACCCGCTCGGCGACCGCCGTGCTGCTCCAGTGCGTTTCTCCACGCGGCGGTGTGCCGAGCGTGACGCTGATCACCTTGGCCACGGTGCGCTCGTCGTAGATGGCCGGCCGCCCTCTCCCAGGTGCGTCTTCCTCGAGCCCGGCCAGGCCAGCTTCGGCAAAGCGCTGGCGCCACAACCGCGCCGTGGGTACTGAGCACTCGAGGCGCGTCGCAATCGAGTTGGTCGGCACGCCTTCGGCGGCGAGCAGGATGATCCGAGCCCGAAGGACCTGACGTTGGGGCAGCACCCGACTCCTCGACCACACGGTCAGGGCGGCTCGTTGTTCCTCGGTGAGCACGGCGGGAGCGACGGGGTGATTGGCCATGCCGACATCATCCCTGATGCCTCACCAATGTGCAACCTATTTACGCCGTGTAGCACTAGCGAGATGCGGGAGCTCGACCCGCACCGCGCACTGGTCGATAGGACGCCCATGCGGTGAGGCTAGGGGCCGCTGCCGCCGGGGACCACGGCCCAAGGGCGGGCAATCTTGTGACCTAGGACCCAAACCGATCGGTCGGAAGGGCGAGCAGGTTCAGGGCGTCCGCCGGCGAAGCGTCGCCGCACCCAGCGCGAGCGGGCCAATCACCTCTGCTCCTGGTGCCGGGCAGCGCCGCCTCGTCGCGGGCGATATCGACGCAGCGTGACGCGCGGCCTTGACGTACCATCGAAACACGGAGAATCGGTCCATGATTGAGGCTCTGCCCCACGACTACCCCGCCGCCTGGGCCGTCGATGCGGTGCTGTCGGATGGCGGCACGGTTCACATACGGCCGATCCGGCCGAATGATGCGTCCGCGCATCGCGCCTTCTTCTCGCGGCTGTCCGAGGAGAGCATCTACTTCCGCTTCTTCACCGCCAAGCGGGAGCTGACCGACGCAGAAGTGGAGCACTTCACGACCGTCGACTACCACGACCGCATGGCCTTTGCCGCCTTCATCCGCGATGAGATGGTCGCCGTGGGCCGCTACGAGCGGCTGGTCGCGAGCGACCGTGCGGAGGTCGCGTTCACGGTCGCCGACGCGCACCAGGGCCGGGGCATCGCCAGCCTACTTCTAGAGTACCTCGCTGCCTACGCGCCGGACAATGGCATCACCCGCTTCACCGCCGACACGCTGGCCGAGAACCGGCGCATGCTCGACGTTTTCACGGCCGCCCGCCTGCACCGCGAGAGCCAGTCGACGAGCGGTGGTGTGGCCCGGATCACCTTCGACATCGAACCGACCGGTGCATCCATGGCAGCTATGGAACAGCGCGCCTGGACCGCCGGCGTGCACAGCGTCTCGCGCATCCTGCGGCCGCGATCCGTCGCCGTGGTCGGCGCGGGGCGCGACCCGTTGAACATCGGCCACGCGGTGGTCCGCAATCTGATCAGCGGCGGCTTCACTGGGCCCGTGTATCCGGTCAACCCCAACGCCGCTGCCATCGACGGAGTGCCGTGCTTTCCGAGCGTCGAGGCCGTCGCAGGCCCCGTCGACCTCGCGATCCTCGCGATTCCGGCGGCGCAGTGCCTCGAGGTCGTCGATGACTGCGCGCGCAAGGGGGTTCACGGGCTGGTTGTCATCTCCTCGGGGTTCGCCGAAGTCGGCGCCGCCGGCGCGGCGTTGCAGAAGGAACTCCTCATACGTGCTCATCGCGGCGGCATGCGCGTCGTCGGACCCAACTGCTTCGGCGTCATCAACACGGCGGCCGACGTGCGTCTCGACGCCACCTTCGCATCGCGCATGCCGGTCCCGGGAGGCATCGCGTTCGCTTCACAGTCGGGTGCACTGGGCATCGCCGTTCTCGAGCGTTCCGTTTCCGCCGAGCTGGGACTCTCCAGCTTCGTGAGCATGGGCAACAAGTCCGACGTCAGCAGCAACGACCTGCTCCGTTACTGGAATCAGGACGCTGAGACGCGCGCCATCCTGCTGTACCTCGAGTCCTTCGGCAACCCGCGTGCCTTCGCGCGCGTGGCTCCCGTGGTCTCCCGCACCACCCCCATCGTGGTGGTGAAGTCCGGACGGAGCACCGCGGGAACGCGCGCCGCCGCGTCACACACGGCGGCCATGGCCAGTCCCGATGCCGTCGTCGACGCGCTCTTCCGGCAGGCGGGCGTGATCCGCGTCGACACGCTGGAGGAGCTGCTCGACTGTGGTGCGCTGCTCGCCAATCAGCCGGCCCTTGCGGGCCGAAATCTGGCCGTTGTCGGCAACGCCGGCGGCGCCGCCGTGCTCGCCGCCGACGCGTCTGCCGCGGTGGGCCTGCAAGTACCTGAGTTCGACGACGCCACGCAGCGCACCCTGCGCGAGCTGGCCGGCCCCAAAGCCGGCGTGAGCAATCCCGTCGACCTGGGCGCCGGCGCGACGCCACAGCTATTCGGCGCCGCGCTCAGTGCCGCCCTCGTCTCGCCTTCGATCGACGGCGCCCTGGTGATCCTGGCGCCGGTGACCTCCGCGGACTCCGACGACATTGCCCGGGCGGTGGCGGCGGTCGACGCCGGTCAGCGCCCGGTGGTCTTCGTCCATCTGGGCAGCGACCTCGTCCCGGCGGCTCTCCGGCAGGGCTCACGAGCGATCCCCTGCTACGCCTTCCCGGAGCGAGCCGTCCGCGCGCTGGGGCGCATCGCCGACCACTCGCGATGGAAGAGCCTGCCAGCGGGAAGCGTTCCTGACCTCGACGGCATCGACGTGGCCTCGGCGCGCACGGTGGTCGACACCTATCTGGCTGAACAGCCCGAGGGCGGCTGGCTGCCACCCCATCACGCCGCCACGCTGTTGCGCGCGTTTGGCATCCCCACGGTCGATGAGGTACTTGTCCGGTCAGCGTCGGGAGCCGCGACCGCCGCACGCCGGTTGGGATACCCGGTGGCGCTCAAGGCGGTGGGCGAGGGCATCCTGCACAAGTCGGATGTTGGTGGGGTCCGGCTTGGCCTCAGTGCAGCGGCGGGCGTGCGCGCGGCATTCATCGAGATGTCGACGCGGCTCGGTGATGCGATGCAAGGCGCGGTGGTGCAGCCGATGCTGGGCGGTGTCGAAACCATCGCCGGGGTCGTCTCCGACCCGTTCTTCGGGCCTGTTTTGATGTTCGGCAGCGGCGGCACCGCGGTCGAGCTGTTCGGCGACCGGGTCTTTCGCATCCTGCCACTCACAGACCAGGATGCCCACGAGATGGTGCGCTCCATCCGCGGCGCACCCCTGCTCTTCGGCCACCGCGGCGCACCCGTCTGCGACCTCTTGGCCGTGGAGGACGTGTTGCTGCGTGTAGCCCGCCTGGCCGACGAGGTGCCGCAGCTCGCCGAGATGGACCTGAACCCGCTCATGGCGACGCCGCAGGGCGCCGTTGCGGTAGATGTGCGAATCCGTCTCATGCCGTGGCGCCGGCACGCGGAGAGCGAGGTGCGTCGCCTGCGCTGACCAGCGCGGAGAGGGCCGAGAACTCACTCATGCGGGTCCATGATTCCGACATGCAGCGGGAGACCCGCTGAAGCCCGACGTGACGGTTAGAGCCTGTGCGCCAGGTCGGTCCAGACCCGACGGCCGACCGGGTGGTGGAACACTAGCCGGTCGGGGTCGAACCGGCCCGAGGTACCAGGCCCAATGGTGGCCGGGCCGACAACCATGACGTCACGCCGTTCTGCCGGCGTCAGGCTGGACCAGCGGTCTCGGAGCCTGTCACCCGCCATTCGCCTGGTGGCTGGCCTCAGCTTCTTTCGCCAGCCGGCCCTCGATCTCCGGCGTCGGCAGCCGGCGCTTCGCGAGCGGGCAATATCGCCCACCATGGCGTGCAACTTTGTTACTAGAGGCGGCGAACGATGACGGGTCCCTACGAGCGAGATCCGGGCTGAAGCCCGTTGCCGACGGCGCGTTCGGCGAGCTGACGATGCTCCAGCTTCCGCTCCTCGATCAACGTCTGATGGGGGCTCGCGTCCGACTGCAAAACAGGCGATCGACGTGTCATCCTGATGGGTGGCGGCGAGTCTCCGGCGGAGGCTGACACCGAGGCTGCGGTGTGGACGCTTATTGACGAGGAAGCCGCCAGGTTCGGAGGGTCATCGATGCCCACCTACGAGTTTGAGTGCCGCGATTGCCAGAAGCGCTTCGACGTCATTGCGCTCATCACGGAGCATGCGAGGCTGAAGGAGCAGCCCCCAGCCTGCCCGCAATGCGGCAAGACGGATACCCGCCAACTAGCCTCGCTCTTCAACTGCAAGACAGCGAGTGCCAGCTTCTGAGGGACGGTCACTTCGTCCTGGCACTCGCTCGCCGGACCACGGACGCTACAACGCCGGAACGGAAGTCAGCACCGCTCGGCTGGTACCTGCTGCCGACCTGGTGATCCGGCGAGCTTGCTGACGACCGTTGCAGGTCGAGCTGGTTAGCGCTCTCGGGGCACGACGAAGTCGATGAGCTCGGCCTCCCCGGGGCCGAGCTCGCTCCAACTCGCGATGGGACTGCGCAGGACGGCGAGCGCCGCGGTCGGAAACCCCTCCCGGAGGCGCTCGAGCCAGGCGCCGTGCCCTACCAGCGTGACGGCGAGATCCTGGAGGCCCGGGTTGTGACCGATGATCATCACGGACGGCGTCCGGTCGGGAATCTGCCGCAGCCGGCTGAGCAGCTCCGCGGCCGAGGCGGCGTAGAGCCCCTCTTCGACAGCGTGGTCCGTCGCGCTGCCGAACGCGGGCGCCACCACTGCGAGCGTCTCGCGAGCTCGGCGGGCCGATGAGCACAGCACGATCGCGGGTGCTACCCCTTGCTGACGCAGGTGGTCGGCGATCTTCTCAGCAGCGCGCTGGCCGCGCGGGGCCAGGGGTCGGTCCAGGTCGCCGATCCCGGTATCGGCCCAGCTCGACTTGGCGTGGCGCAAGAGATAGAGGGTCTTCATTCGCTGCTCAGCTCGGACGGTCTGACAATCTGATCGAGAAAAAGGCAAAACTGAACGGCCTGATCGACCACGATCATCGTCCCTCTAGAAATTGGAGACCTTGAGGATCGCAGGGCTAGACTCCTCCTTCGCCGCGCCGATGGCAGCGCATGTAGGGAAGGCGAGCAATGAGCCAGCCGTGGGGAGACGATCGCGAACCTAGCTGCCGCCCACCAAGTCCGACCATTCTCCGCCACCATGGCAGTCGAGACAAGCGATCCTGCTGAACACCCGGCGGAGTCTCATCGAGTGGCCGCGGCGATCGAACACAACGTCATCCCCTACGACCGACGCTTCGGGCTACTACTCGGAATCGAAAGGGACCCACCCGATCGTCGCCCGCCACTCACCGGCCATCCCACATCCTCGCCTGCCGCCGGGCTGAACCGCCCCGGGAAAGTTGGAGACTCTGGGCCGTCCTGACTTCGGCGTGTGGGAGAGACTGACAGAAGCGAGACGAGGCTCGAACTCGCGACCCTTACCTTGGCAAGGTAGCCTCCCAATTCTGTATTCAGCAGGGGGCGAACATGGCCTCTCAACGGCTACTTGCCCCCAATTTCCACGGGGATCCACGCTGATCACACGAGAAGCCACGCTGAGCACATGGGGATCTACGCCGACAACAACATGCCGGGGAATGCCCGGGAGGCTCAAATGCGCCGGATTGGACCACCGCGAGCCTCTCGAAGCCCCATCGCGTGCGCCTGCGTGCGGTCGGAGCGTGCGCTCTGGAGGCAGAGGTGGCCGAGGCTGGACTCTCTCAGCCCCAACGAGTTCGGCTCCGCTGGGCCCTGAGCCAGCCGCGAAAGCTGCGCTCACGCCGTAGCGCCAACCGCGTCGTGGGGAACGGTGGCAGGCGCGGTTGCAGCCCCACAGATCCAGGGAGGTATGCGGTCCGTTCCTGACCCAGACACACATCCAGGAGGTCACATGATGCAAGACATCGAGCCGGGCGAGGCGCGGCGTCTGACAGAGAGCGCGACACGCTGCTCGACCTTCGAGACACGGCAAGGTTCGCCAGCAGTTCGGTGCGCCGCGCCGTCACCCCCGCGGCCTAGGCGCTCCGCATGATGCGGTTCTAAGCTCAGCCGCCACTCTCAGCGTCCTTGGCGCCTCCGTCGTCAGAGCCGACTCCCGCTGCGCCGACCGCTGCCGATGCACCACGGCTCCGGCGGCCCCGAAGACGAGTCCCGGCCCCCAACGGACACGTCGCGAGCGGGCGTGGCCGATGATCCCGGTAAGGGCTGCGACACCGACGATTACCAGCGAGGCGGTGGTGGCCTGCCGTGGGTTCTCACCGACCGTGTAGACGAGGGCCGGGACGGTGAGGATCGACCCGCCGCCGCCGAGCGCCCCCAGCGACACGCCGATCAGCAACCCCAGGGGCAGCGCCCCAGCAGTGAAAAGGTCACCGGGCGGGAGA
>PLWW01000085.1:0-40022 GCA_003153125.1 Candidatus Dormiibacterota bacterium
CCCCCTGTCGCGACTGCGCCCCGAGGCCGGGCGCGGCGCAGCGAGCGGACCTGGACGCGAACCGCTCCCCGGCGCGTCAGCGCGGGCGCTCACGGCGACAGCCGGCGCGGCTGCGCCAGCCGGAGCGCGGCGCTCGAGCCACATCGTCACCTTCTTCTCGCTGAAGGGCGGGACCGGCCGCACCACGCTCGCGGTGGAGCTGGCGGCCACGCTCGCCCTCCGCAGCCGGGCGGCCGTCGCCACCGGTGCGGGACCGCGGCCGGTGGCACTGATCGACGCCACCGAGCGCTCCCCTGCGGTGGGCCTGCGCCTCGGCGTGGCGCCAGCCCCGGCTCCGCCGGGCGACACAGGGCCGGACGCTGCCGCCAGCCTCCACCCCCACGAGCTCGGCCTGCTGCTCGGCGTCCCGCCCGCCCCGCCTGCGCCGCACCATCCTCCCGTGACGCCTCTTCCGGCGGCGCTGATCGAGGCCGCCGAGGCGCGCGGCGCCGACGTGGTCGTGGTCGACATCGACTGCGACCTCGGGCCCCGCTGCCTCCAGGTGCTGCGCCGCTGCGACCAGGTGCTGGTGACCCTCACTCCCACCGCAGGAGGAGTGCTCGACGCCTACCAGAGCACCGCTGTGCTGCGCCGCCTCGGTCTGCGCGACCGCATCGGCTACGTCGTCAACCGCTGGCGCGGCGACGTCGACCTCAGCGACGCCATGGCCGACCTGCGCGGCGTCATCGCGGCCGAGGTCCCTGATGACCACAGGGTCGTCGACGCCGAGAACTGTCATCGCGTGGCCGGACTCGACGGCGACGGGCCGCTGGAGAATGCGCTGACCACGCTGGCTGCGGTGGTCGAGGCGGCGGCGCGCTCCGAGCGATTGCCCANNGGCAACCATGCCGGCTGACCGTCCCGGCCGGGGCAGGCGGCCGGCAACCATGCCGGCTGACCGTCCCGGCCGGGGCAGGCGGCGCGACGTTGCGTCCAGCGCCTGAGCGGGTGGCCGCGGTCGCCGCCATCGCCCTCGACACACTTGACCTCACCGCCCTGGAACCCGGCGCCCAGTCGACGTGCCTCGAGACCATGTCGCGCCTGCTCTGCAGCGTCGACGTCCCGCTGCAGCTGCTGGTGCGGCGCCGCCGTTTCCCGGCCCCGGGGCCGCCGAGCAGCGCCGCTCCGAGCCCCATCGCCGCAGACCTCGACGCCGCCGTACGGAGCCACCGCGCGACGGCGCTGGCGGCTGTGCCGGCGTTCCGCAGCGACGTCGTCGTGGTCCTGAGCGTCTCGGACGGCGACGCAGCCGCCCTGCAACGCCAGACCGGCTTGGCGATGGAGGCGCTGCGCGCCGCAGGCCTGCGGCCGCGGACGCTTCCCGCCGCATCCACGCCCAGCCGATCGGCCGCAGACGAGCGCGTCCGCTCCGTCGCCGTGGCGGATGCGTTCTGCTGTGGCCTGGAACTGGAGCGACTGCCGGGACGGCCGGTGACGCTGGGCTGGTTGCATCCCATGCTCAGCGCCGCGGCCGAGTTCGACGCCTCGGTCCACCTCGTCCCCGTCGAGCCGGCGGCCGCGCATCGGGCCATCGAGCGGCGCCTGCGCAGTCTCACCGCCGACCGCCTCATCGACATCGACCGCGGCCGCATCGGCGACGCTGCCATCGACGTGGGCCTGGAGGCCGCTGGGGCGCTCCGCGATCGTCTCGCCCGCAACGAGGTGCGCCCGGTGCGTCTGTCGATCGCGGTTGCTGCACGAGGCGCAACCGAGGCGGAGGCGCGCCACGCGGCCGAGGTCATCCGCGCGGGCGCGGCCGGGGCGGGGCTGCGCCTGCGCCACGCCCACCTGCGCCACGCCGCCATCTGGTACAGCACGCTGCCGCTGGGCGAGGAGGCGCCCGGCGGCAAGCTGGTCGACTCCGCCGCGGCCGCCACCTGCCTGCCACTGACCGAGACCGTCTGCGACGACAGCGCCGGCTACCGCCTCGGGGTGACCCGGCGATCGGGCGTGCCGGTGGCGGTCGACGTCTTCGACACCGACCAGCACAGCAACGCCAACCTCGCCGTCTTCGCCACCAGCGGCCACGGCAAGAGCTTCACCATCGGAGCGGTGGTGCTCGAGGCCGTCACGCGCGGGGTGGGGGCACTGATCGTCGATCCTGAGGGCGAGTACGAGCACCTCATGCGCGCCGCCGGCGGGCAGTACCTGCGCCTCGGCTCGGTGGGGGCGGGTGCGCTCAACGTCTTTGACGCCGCGCCGACCACGGCGGAGGCGATCCCGGTGGCCGTCGACCTCGTCCACGTCCTCTGCGGAAGCGTGCTGGATGAGGTGGAGCGGGCCCGCGTCGACGCCGCGCTCCACGACGCCGTCGCCGCCGCCGCAGGTCGTCGCCCCGTTCTGCTCGGGGACTGCGTCGCGGCGCTGGATGGCACCGCGCCGCGTGCGGCGGCGGTCCTGCGGCGCGTCTGCGGCGGATCGCTCGGCACCATCTTCAACCGGCCCAGCGACATCAACCTCGACGGCGACCTCTGCGCCATCTCGCTGCGCGACCTGCCCCACGAATTCGTGCCGGCGGCGACGTTGCTCATCGCGCAGTGGCTGTGGACGCGCGTGCGCAGGGAGAGAAAGCGCCGCCACATCGTGCTCGACGAGGTGGGCGCGCTCTGCGTCCATCCACCGCTGCGCGAGCTGCTCGTGCAGCTGGCGCGGCGATGTCGCAAGTACGGGGCGTCGCTGGTGGTGGCGACACAGAACGTCGAAGACCTGCTCCGCAGCGAGGAGGGATCGGTGGTCGCCACCAACTGCGCGACCGTCCTGCTCGGCGGTCACCGTGCCGCGGAGGCGCTGCAGATGGAGCGCGCTTTCGGGCTCACGGAAGCACAGCGACGCTTCGTGGAACACGCGCCGCGAGGCGAATTCCTGCTGCTCGCCGGGCGGCGCCGCTGCGAGGTCCGCATCGACGTTCCCGACCTCCACCGCTCCATCCTGGTGCCGCCCTGAGGGCCGGGTCGGGGTGGCAATCGGGGCTTCGGAGGATCACAATGGGCTGGCGCCACCCCTTGACGGCTCGGCCGACTCGTACCAACATATGGGGGCCACGGGACGGTCTACCCCCAAGATGTGGGATAATCGGGTTTCACACACCGGCCAGGTCNNGGGACTGCCCGCAGGCCACGCGGCCGGGGCGCACCCACCGCGTCCAAGGTCGAGCTCTCGGGGGGGACCGGGCTCACGGTGACGCGGCGCTTCACCAGCGATGGCGTGCATCCCTTCGACCAGGTGACCTGGGAGAAGCGCAGCGCCATCATCGGCAACGAGCGCGGTGAGACCGTCTTCGAGCAGGCCGACGTGGAGATCCCGTCGACGTGGTCGCAGATGGCGACCAACGTCGTGGTCAGCAAGTACTTCCGCGGGCCGCTCGGCACCCCCAGGCGCGAGACCAGCGTCCGCCAGGTGATCGGGCGCGTCTGCGACACCATCGCCAACTGGGGTCGCGAGGGCGGCTACTTTGCGAGCGAGGAGGACGCGCAGGCGTTCCAGGACGAGCTCACCCACCTGGTCCTGCACCAGAAGATGAGCTTCAACAGCCCGGTGTGGTTCAACGTGGGCGTTCCCGGCACGCGGCCGCAGGCATCCGCGTGCTTCATCAATTCGGTCGAGGACACCATGGAGTCCATCCTCGGGCTCGCCAAGACCGAGGGGATGCTCTTCAAGTACGGCAGCGGCACCGGTACAAACCTCTCGCCCCTGCGCAGCTCCAACGAGCAGCTGGGCGGCGGTGGCACGGCCAGCGGACCGGTGTCGTTCATGAAGGGGTTCGACGCCTTCGCCGGCGTCATCAAGAGCGGCGGCACCACGCGNNCGCGCCGCCAAGATGGTCATCCTCAACGCCGACCACCCCGACGTCGAGGAATTCGTCACCTGCAAGGTGCGCGAGGAGCGCAAGGCGTGGGCGCTCATCGAGGCGGGCTACGACTCGTCCTTCACCGGCGAGGCGTACGGGTCCGTCTTCTTCCAGAACAGCAACAACTCGGTGCGCGTCACCGACGAGTTCATGCGTGCCGTCGCCGAGGACCGCGACTGGCACCTGCGCGCGGTCACCGACCAGAACCGCGTCGTCAGGACGATGCGCGCGCGCGAGCTGATGCGCCTCATGGCCGAGTCCGCGTGGCAGTGCGGCGACCCCGGCATCCAGTACGACACCACCATCAACGACTGGCACACATCGGCGAACAGCGGACGCATCAACGCCAGCAATCCCTGCTCCGAGTACATGTACCTCGACGACTCGGCCTGCAACCTGGCCTCGCTCAACCTCATGAAGTTCCTCAACGAGGACGGCAGCATCGACGTCGAGAGCTACCGCCACGCGGTGCACATGACCATCACCGCCCAGGAGATCCTGGTTGGCAACGCCGCCTACCCCACCGAGCAGATCGGCAGGAACAGCGAGGACTTCCGCCCCCTCGGGCTCGGCTACGCAAACCTCGGCGCGCTGCTGATGGCCCGCGGCGTTCCGTACGACTCGCCGGAGGGTCGCGACCTCGCCGCCTGCATCACCGCGGTCATGACCGGCGAGGCGTACGCGCAGTCGGCGCGCATGGCGCGTGAGGTCGGGCCCTTCAAGGGCTACGCCGTCAACCGCCAGCCCATGTTGCGCGTCATCGCCAAGCACCGCGAGGCGGCCTACAACATCCCCAGCGAGCGCGTCGAAACCGACTTGGTCACGGCGGCGCGCCGCGCCTGGGACGAGGCCCACGAGCTCGGCGCCAAGCATGGGTACCGCAACGGCCAGGCCACGGTGCTCGCGCCCACCGGCACGATCGGTTTCATGATGGACTGCGACACCACCGGCGTCGAGCCGGATATTGCGCTGGTCAAGTACAAGAAGCTGGTCGGCGGCGGCATGCTCAAGATCGTCAACCAGACCGTGCCGCTGGCACTGCAGCGCCTCGGGTACGGCGACACGGCCGTGGCCGACATCTGCGCCCACATCGACGCCAGCGACACCATCGAGGGCGCACCGTCACTGCGCGACGAGGAGCTCGCCGTCTTCGACTGCGCCTTCACACCCCAGAACGGGACCAGGTCGATCGCCTGGCAGGGACACGTTCGCATGATGTCGGCGGTGCAGCCCTTCCTCTCTGGAGCGATCAGCAAGACCGTCAACATGCCCAACGACGCCACCGTCGACGACATCGAGCAGGCCTACACCGACGGCTGGAAGCTGGGCCTGAAGGCCCTGGCCATCTACCGCGACGGCAGCAAGCGCAGCCAGCCGATGGCGACGTCGATGGACAAGACCACCGGGCGCGTGGTGCAGATCGTCGAGCGTCCGCTGCGCAAGCGGCTCCCCGCCGAGCGCAACGCGCTCACCCATCGCTTCGAGGTGGGCGGACACGAGGGCTACATCACTGTCGGCCTCTACGACGACGGGCAGCCGGGCGAGATCTTCCTGAAGATGGCCAAGGAGGGCTCCACGGTCAGCGGCCTCATGGACGCCTTCGCCACCGCGGTGTCCCTGGCGCTCCAGTACGGCGTGCCGCTGCAGGCACTCGTCGACAAGCTCTCGCACACGCGGTTCGACCCGCAGGGCTTCACCAAGAACCCCGAGGTGCCGATCGCCAAGTCGCTGATGGACTACATCTTCCGGTGGATGGCATCGCGCTTCATGCCGCTGGAGGATCGGGACAGGCTGGGCATCATCCGCCGCGACGGCACCGACCCCGGCACACCGCCGGCTGTGGAGGCGCCGGTCGCCGCGACTCCCGCGGCACCTGCCTCCGCGGCGACCGGCGTCAGTGGGTTCGCGGCCATGCGTGCGATGGTCCCGGCCGGCATCGTCGACAACGCACCCGGCGTCTTCGTCAACCAGGGCGATGCGCCCTCGTGCAGTGAGTGCGGCAGCCTCATGGTGCGCAGCGGCGCCTGCTACAAGTGCCACAACTGCGGAGCCACGTCGGGCTGCTCCTAACGGGCCTGCTCAGCTGACGATAGGGCCCGGTCGCACGGTTGCGGCCGGGCTCTTCTCTCGCCCCGGCTAGGACCGCATCATCAGGGCGATGTTCAGCAGCGGCGCCGTCAGGCTGATGGCGGCGGCGATCACCAGCGCGACCCGCGTTCGCTGCCCACGCAGCCTGCTCAACACCAGCAGCACCACCGCGAAGATCATCAGCACCTTGACGGTGAAGGCGCCCACCGGCGAGCGGGCGATGAGCTCGCGAAGCAACGGGTTGTTCTCGACATACCCATGGCCGGCCAGGGCGCGGTAGGTGGTGACGACGTCGGCGGCCTGGGCCGTGGCGATGATGGCCACGAGCAGCGCACACACCCGGTCGCTGAGGTTGTCCTTGAGGTTGCGGACGCCACGGTCCTCGACCGCGTCGGGGACGATCTCCAGGATGCCGACGCCGACACGGTGGAGGCGCCGCTGGGCGGGGTCTCCCGCGACCACGTCGACGTCTGTTTCCGTCCGTGTCGCCATCGCAACCCCCCCACTTGTCCGTGCGCTGTCCCAGCGTGTGGGGAAGGATGGAGGGTTTGCCCTGAGAAACGCAAGCGACGCGCTCGTGTGCGGTCAGAGGGGCCTGGTCAGGTGGCCGGAGGCGCCTCGTCGAGCGCCCGCTCGAGGCGCTGCAGGACGCGGACGGTGTCAGCGAGCTCGGTCGCGTCGAGCTGGCCGAGCACGCGCTGGAGCATCTCACGCCGTCCCCCGATGGCCTCCTCGAGCGCCGCCTCGCCTTCGGGGGTGACCCACACCGTCACGATGCGGCGGTCCTCCTCGCTGCGCGCGCGCCCGACCAGCCCGGCGTCGACCATGCGGTCGACGATCGCGCTTGTCGACGGCGGCGAGATGGCCAGCCGGGCTGCGAGCGTGCTCACCGTGATCGGTCCCACCTCGCGGAGCACGCCGAGCACGTGGAGCTGTGCGGGACTGTGGATGCACGAGTGAAGGTGCGCCAGCATGGCCCGCTGACGCCGATCGATCCAAGCCTGGACCGCATCGACGGCAGCGGCCAGCTGGGTCGCAGAGAGAGCTGTCCCGGTGGTCATGCGATGGCGACGACGCGCTGGGCGGCCGCCGTCTCCTCCTCTGCTGTCGTGGTGCGACGCAGCGGCAGCTCCGGCAGGAGGAACAGGAACAGCAGGGCCGCGGCGGCGGACCCGGCGCCCAGCCACATCAGGCTCGCGATCGACGTCGAGATGTCGCCCTGGATACCTGTCGCGATGCGCGGGATGATCGGCGTGGCGGACGCGGGCAGCTGCTTGGCGAGCTGGCTGTTGAGGTTTCCCACGCCTGTCAGGCTGTTGGTGGCGGACCCGCTGCCCTGCGCGAACTGACTGACCACGGCCGCCGGCACCCCGGCGCCGGCCAGCTGCGTGGGCAGCTGCGTGGCGAAGGTCGAGGCGAAGAGCGAGCCCGCGATGGCCAGACCGACCGAGCCTCCGATCTGCCGGAAGAAGGTCAGGTTGCTCGTCGCCACGCCGATCCGCCGGATCGGCACCGCGTTCTGCATGGCGACGGTGGTCACCGAGAAGCTCGGGCCCACGCCCAGCCCGGCGATGAGCATCCACAGCGACAGCGTCCAGTAGCCGGTGCCGACCTGCAGCCTGGTGAGCAGGAACATGCCCAGGGTGAGGGTGGCGCCGCTGCCGAGCAGGATGACCTTGTACTTGCCGGTCCGGCTCACCAGGATGCCGCTCACGGTGCTGGAGAGGATCAGGCCCAGCATCAGCGGCCAGGTGCGGTACCCGGACGCGGTCGCCGAGAGCCCCTCCACGGCCTGGAAGTAGCGCGGCAGGAAGATGATCGCCGAGAAGAAGCCGAAGGCGACGAGGAACGTCGCAATGTTGATCGTCGTGTAGGTGCGGTTGCGGAACTGGTCGAGCGGGATGATCGGTTCGCGCGCGAAGTGCTCGGCGACCGCGAACCCGATCGTCAATGCCCCCGCCGCGACCATGTAGAGCAGGACGTTCGGCGACAACCAGTCATAGAGGTGACCCGAGGTGTCGGTCAGCCCCTTGTTGGTCAGGCCGATGAGCAGCAGGATGGCCGCCGCGCTGAAGATCGCGATGCCCAGGAAGTCGAGGTCGCGGGCACGGACCCCTCGCGTGTTGCCGCTGTTGGGCAGCTGGGTGGCGATGACGGCGAGGGCTGCGATACCGATCGGCAGGTTGACGTAGAAGATCCAGTGCCAGCTGAGGTTGTCGGTGAGAAACCCCCCGAGGAAGGGGCCGATGATGAAGCTGAGGCCGAACACAGCCCCGAACAGGCCCTGGTAGCGACCGCGCTCGGCGGGGCTGAACAGGTCACCGATGACCGCGAGCGCGATCGGGAAGATGGCGCCGGCGCCGAACCCCTGGAGGCCGCGGAAGATGATCAGCTCGCCCATCGACTGCGACAGCCCGGAGAGCGCGGAGCCGAGCAGGAAGAGGCTGACACCGATGAGCAGCAGCGGCCGCCGTCCGTAGACGTCGGAGAGCTTGCCGTAGATGGGGACCGTGACCGTCGAGGTGAGCAGGTAGACGGTGACGACCCAGGTGTAGAGGTTGTTCCCCTGAAGGTCCGTGACGATGCGCGGCAGGGCGGTGCCCACGATCGTCTGGTCGAGCGCGGCCAGGAAAAGGCCGAGCATGATCGCCACGATGATCAGCGTCTTCTGTCGGGAATCGAGCGAGCGAGCCTCGGACATCAGGGTCACCTCTCGTGCTTGGATGCCGCCGGCAAACCGTTAGCCCGCGAACTTAGTTAGGGTACCCTAACCTTTAGTCTCACGTCAACCCGGAACAGGACCCTCGCAAGCAGGTGTCCGATGACCGCTGGCCAAGGGCCTGGGGCGCGCCTCATGCTGCCCGGATGCGCAGACAACCGGGCCGCACGCCGTCATGACCAGGCGCGGCTGGCTGCTCTTCGGTGTCATGGGCGTGATCTGGGGGGTGCCCTACCTGCTCATCAAGGTGGCGGTCGCCGACCTCAGCCCCGCCTCCCTGGTGTTCCTGCGCACCGCCACGGGCGGTCTGGTTCTGCTGCCGCTCGCCCTTGCCCGCGGCTCGATCCTGCCGCTGCGCGCGAGGTGGCGCTGGGTGCTGCTCTACACCGTCGTCGAGCTGGCCGTGCCGTGGATGCTGCTCGCCGATGCGGAACGGCACGTGTCCAGCTCGTTCGCGGGCCTTCTCGTGGCCGCTGTGCCCTTCATCGGCGCCCTCCTCGCCCTGCTCACAGGGGCGGAGGATCGCCTCGACGCGCGCCGCGTCGGCGGCCTGCTCGTCGGCTTCCTTGGTGTGGCCACCCTGGTCGGCTTTGACCTCTCGGGCGGAAGCCTCGGCGCCGTCGCCGAGATCGCGGTGGTGACGATCGGCTACGCCCTCGGCCCGATGATCATCGCGCACCGCCTGCGCGACGTCCCCGCTGTGGGTGTGGTGACCGCGTCGCTGGTGCTCACCGCCATCGGGTACGCACCGGCCGGGGTGCTGCAGCTTCCTCACCACGCGCCCTCGGTGCAGGTCATCCTGGCCGTCGCCGCTCTCGGGTTGGTGTGCACGGCGGTGGCGTTCCTGCTGTTCTTCGCGCTGATCGCCGAGGTGGGACCGATACGAGCCACGGTGATCACGTACGTCAACCCGGCCGTGGCGCTGGGGCTGGGGGTGATCGTCCTCGGCGAGGCATTCACCGCAGCGACGGCTGCCGGGTTCGCCCTGATCCTGCTCGGGTCGTTCCTCGCCACCGGACGCACCGGTCAACCCGGCCCCCAACGCCAGGTGCCGGACGAGGCCATGGCCGCCACGGGCGTGCCGTAGGATTCAGCGCCCAGGGAATCGTCTTCCGCGGCGAGGGCGGTGGCCCGGCCCCTCTCCGGCTCAGGCAACGCGGCCGGCGCGCGGGCTGAGGGCGGCGCAGGTCAGTCAGGGGCGCGCAGGTGCGAGGTGTCGTTCCAGAGCGTGATCGACGGCCACTCGTGCTCCCAGCCGAGCGTGGAGACGCTGGCGGTGGAGAGATTGACGAACTGGGCAAGCCGCGCTGGCTGGCCGATCCAACGGGTGGCGAAGACGCGGAGCAGGTGGCCGTGCGCGAAGACGGCCACGTCACCGTGCACGCCGCGAAGCTTGGCCATGACCCGGTCGGTGCGCGCCGCCACCTGCGCCAGCATCTCGCCGCCGATGACGCCGTCGTCCCACAACTGCCAGCCCGGCCGGCCGGCGCGGATCTCCGCCGTGGTCATGCCCTCGTAGCCCCCGTAGTTCCACTCGCGCAGGTCGGGGTCGATCTGCGCCTCGCCACGCAGCCCGGCGAGTTCGCACGTGGCCACCGCCCGCTGCAGCGGGCTGCACAGCACAGCGGCGAAGCTCCACTGAGCCAGCCGGGCGCCGAGTGTGCCTGCCTGGCGACGCCCGTCGTGGTTGAGCGGGACATCGGTCCAGCCGGTGTGGCGGCCGTCCTGCGCCCATTCGGTGGCTCCGTGGCGCACCAGCACGACCTGTCGCGGCCGCGGCTGCGCCGGCTCGCTGCTCACCGCTTCCACGGCTGCCACTTGCTGCGTTTCGGCCTGAGCAGACGCAGGACCGCGAGCAGGAGGGCGGCGCCGATGAAGGCGACGACGATGTCGCCGATGATCCCGCCGGTGTCGACGGCCCGGTTCGGCGCGATCCAGGAGAGGAGCACTCCGCCGATGACCGCCCCGGCCAGCCCGACGATGGTGTCGCCGAGGCAACCGAAGCCACCGCCGGCGACGACGCGGCCCGCGATCGAGCCCGCGATCAGTCCGATGATCAACCAGACGATGATGTGGTGGCCGTCCATGGGCGCAGTCTACGCAGTGGCCACCATCACATCCCGGCCGTCAACCGGGTCGGCGCCGGTAGAGTTGCGCTGACCCGAGGAGAGCAGATGCCTGACAGTCTCACCGTCACCGACAACCGCACGGGCAGGACATACGACCTGCCCATAGAGAATGGCGCCGTCCACGCCACGGCGTTCAACGCCATGCAGGTCACCGAGGACGACCACGGGCTGATGGTCTACGACCCGGCCTTCCTGAACACGGCGTCCTGCTCCAGCCGCATCACGTTCATCGACGGCGACCGCGGCATCCTCCTCTACCGGGGCTACCCGATCGAGCAGCTGGCCGAGCACAGCACCTTTCTCGAGACGGCGTACCTGCTCATCCACGGCGAGCTGCCCAGCCCGTCCGAGGCGGCCGCCTTCGAGCACGACATCACCATCCACACCATGGTCCACGAGAACGTCAAGAGCTTCATGGACGGCTTCCACCACGACGCCCACCCCATGGCCATGCTGCTCTCGACGGTCGGCGCGCTGTCGACGTTCTACCCGGAGTCGACCAACATCTACGACGAGGAGCAGCGGCGCATCTCCATCAACCGGCTCATCGCCAAGATGCCCACGCTGGCCGCGTTCGCGTACCGCCATTCGCGCGGCCTCCCCTACAACTACCCCGACAACGATCTCAGCTTCGCGGGCAACTTCCTGAGCATGATGTTCAAGATGGTCGAGCCCCGCTACCAGGCGGTGCCGGAGATCGAGCACGCCCTCGACGTGCTCTTCATCCTCCACGCCGACCACGAGCAGAACTGCTCCACCAACGCCATGCGTGGCGTCGGCTCGTCGCACCCGGATCCCTACTCGGCGACGGCCGCCGCCATCGCCGCGCTCTACGGCCCCCTGCACGGAGGCGCCAACGAGGCCGTCGTTCGGATGCTGACCCGCATCGGCACGCTGGACCGGCTTCCCGAGTTCATCGCGGGCGTCAAGGCGGGCAAGGAACGGCTGATGGGCTTCGGTCACCGCGTCTACAAGAACTTCGACCCCCGCGGCGTGGTCATCAAGCGCATGGCCGACCAGGTGTTGAGCGTGACCGGGGTCAGCCCGTTCCTCCAGATCGCCCGCGAGCTGGAGAAGATCGCGCTCGAGGACGAGTACTTCGTCAGCCGCCGCCTCTATCCCAACGTCGACTTCTACAGCGGGTTCATCTACCAGGCACTGGGAATCCCGGTGGAGATGTTCCCGGTGCTCTTCGCGATCCCGCGGACCGCGGGCTGGTTGTCGCAGTGGGAGGAGTCGCTGCTCGACAACGAGCAGAAGATCGCCCGGCCGAAGCAGGTCTACCTCGGCGCGGCGACTCGCGACTACACGCCCATGCACGAGCGCGGTGTGTCGCGCCCCCAGGTCCTCGCCAGCTAGGGGACGGCGGGACCGCTGCTCTCCGTGGTGACCCAGAGGCGCCGGGCGAGGTCGGCGGCGATGGCGTCGACGTCGTGGGTGCGGTAGTCGAGCCAGTAGCGGCAGTGAAGCAGGACGCCCTCGCCGTCAAGCTGCAGATCCACCTGCGGTGGCGGTTCCTTGGCGACCTCCGCTGTGGCCTCGACTTCGCGCCGTGAGGCACGGAGGGCGGCCTCGAGGTCATGGTCGCGCTCGATGCGCAGGCTCACCGTGTAGCGACGCATGCCGTACGCACTGCTGTTGATGACGACGCCGCTGAAAACGGTCAGGTTGGGGAGGATGGCGAGGCGGCCGTCGGCCGTGCGCAACGCGGTGGTACGCAGCGTGATCGTCTGCACCACGCCGGCAATGTCGGCGATGGTGATCAGGTCGTTGATCTTGAAGGGCCTTTCGACGAGCAGCCAGATGCCGGCGAGCACGTTGCGGAGCACGTCCTGGAAGGCGAGTCCGATAGCCAGGCTGGCGAGACCACCGAAGGTGAGCAGCAGGGCCAGCGGTACCCCGGCGGTGACCAGGCCGCTGAGGATCGCGAAGAAGTAGATGACGGCGCCGCCGATGTTGCGGACCAGGGCGCGAACCTGTGGGTCGGCGCCGGCGCGCTGCACGGTGCGCGCCAGGATGCGACGCAGGAAACGCCCGATCGCGAAGACCAGGATGAAGATGACCACCGGTCCGATGACGCGCTCGATGATCGGACCGAAGATGCGGGTGGGGTCGTGGCTCTGCACCGTGTTGCAGAGGTCGTCGAAGAAATACTGGGGCTGGCACGTGAACACGGCGGCGGCGGCGAGCATGGCCGGGATGGTAGTCAGCCCCTGCGGAGGACTGCCGAGGACCTACTCTGAGGCGGGCTCGCTGGACTCGTCGTCGCCCTCGGCAACTTCGACCGCGGCCTCCTCGATGGCGGCCTCCGGCTCCTCCTCGACGATGCGCAGCGCGGCGACCTTGACGACCAGCTCGTCGGGGTCGATGTGCACGAGCGAGACGCCCTCGGGCAGGACGATGTCGCGCACGTGAAGGCCGGCGTCGATCTCGTCGAGGCCGCTCACGTCGACGCTGAACTGCGCGGGCAGGTCGGCGGGCAGGCATTCGATGCGCAGCGTGTTGATGAGCTGCTGGATGGTGCCGACGCGCGCCTCGGACACGGCCGGCGACTCGCCGGTGATCACCACGGGCACGTCGGCGGTCAGCTTCTCGAGGAGGTTGACGGCGAAGAAATCGGCGTGGATGGGGCGGTTGGTGCGCGGATCGATCTGCACCTCGCGCACCAGCACCTTCTGGGCGCGGCCGCCGTCGACGCGCAGGTCGATGAGCTGGGTGCGCCCGGCGCGCATCCAGACGCGGTGGAGCAGGCCGGCCGGTGCGACGATCGCCCGCGGCAGCACGTTGTGTCCGTAGAGCACGGCGGGGACCAGCCCCTCGCGGCGCAGGGGCTTGTTGTGGCTGCCCCGCTCCTCGCGCGTCGTTGCCGCCAATTCGATCGTTGCCATACGGCGGCCACTCTACCGGAACAGGGCGAGTCGGACGTCGCTGCGCGACGGCGCAGGTGACGGCGGAGCTTCCACGGGCGCCGTTGTGGAAGTGTCACGATTCCGGCCTGCGGGTGGCCGTCCACGCGCCCTGGAATGGAGGAGAGAGCCATGGCGAAGTACCTGGTCGAAGCGTCCTACACAGTGGACGGTGTGCAGGGCCTCATCGCGGAAGGCGGCTCGGGTCGTCGCGACGCCGTCGCCAAAGCGGTCACCAGCCTCGGCGGCACCATGGAGGCCTTCTACTTCGTCTTCGGCGACGACGACGTGGTGATCCTCGTCGACATGCCGGACAACGTCAGCATGGCCGCCCTGAGCGTGGGGGTGAGCGCTGCCGGCGGAGCGTCCACGTCTGTCCGGGTGCTGCTGACACCCGACGAGATCGACACGGCGGTGAAGAAGACCGTCGGCTACCGCGCCCCCGGTGGCTGAACCGCCTCAGGCGGCGACCCGGCCGAAGCGCTCCTTGACGTAGGCGACCGCCTCGTCCAGGGAGGTGCCCGGGGTGAACACCTTGTCCACGCCCAGCCCACGCAGGGCTTCGACGTCGGCGTCCGGGATGATGCCTCCGCCGAAGACCACGATGTCGCCCGCGTCGCGCTCGCGGAGCAGGCGGATGATCTCGGGGAAGAGGGTCATGTGCGCGCCGCTGAGCAGGCTGATGCCGATGCCGTCGACATCCTCCTGGATGGCGGCGTCGACGACCATCGCGGGGGTCTGGTGGAGGCCCGTATAGATCACCTCCACGCCGGCGTCGCGGAGGGCGCGGGAGATCACCTTGATGCCGCGGTCATGGCCGTCGAGGCCCACCTTGGCAGTGAGGATGCGGATGTGCCGGCCCCGGTTCGCCACGCCGAGATCTTACGCTGGTACGCAGCGGCGCTCGCTGCGGATGGCAGCTAGGCCACCGCCCCCGCGGCGTCCGCGATCGCGGCGGCGGCACGGCCGGCGCGCTCGGCGGTGGCCGCGTCCACGGGGACGTCGCACACCCCGCAGGCGGCTCCGGCCAGCGCCGCGGCGAGGGTGCCGGTGTCGCCCCGACCTGCCTCCCCAAGCCGCGCCAGGGCGCTCGACACCCCGGCGGAGGCGGTCCAATCGAGAACGCTGAGGGCGGCCTGGAGCATGGCCCCGGGGTCGCCGGCGCCTGCCTCGACATCCGCCTGCGGCTCGAGGATGGTGAGTCGGTTGAGCAGGGCCATCGGTGCATCTTCGAGGAGCGACTGGCGCACCCGGATCGCCGTTGTGGATGGATCGAAGCGGCACAGGTCGGCGGCCACGAGGGCCGTGGCGACGCACACCAGGGTGGTGCCCTCGTCGGCGCCGGCAGCCGAGGCGCAGCGGTAGGCGGTGCGGCGCAGGCGGGGGCGGTCCAGCGGCGTGGCCAGGCCGATGGGCACGACGCGCAGCAGCAGGGCTGTCCCGGTGGCGTCGGAGAGGTGGCGGAGGTCGTCGAGGTCGAGGACCCCCCGGGCCGCAATCGCCTCGGCGACGGCGAACATGTCGCCGACGGGGTCGGGGGCGCCCCCGGGTTCCGTGGCGCTCCGGGCGCCGGCCGCTCCACAGAGCGCCGCGGCGATGCGTTGCTGGAGGTCGCTGAGTTCACCCATGGGGCAACGCTATCAGGCGGCGGCGGCGCCCATGGCTTCGGCGCCGCTCCGCGCAACATCAGCGCGTGTCGACCGGGCTATCCTGTCCGCGATGGCGGCGATGGGACCGGCGATGCTGAGGACGGCGGGCCCGCTGGCTCGAGCGGCGGTGGGAGCCGCCCGAGGCTCCACGATCCGTGCCGCGGCCGCGGCGGCTCTGCGCCGCCTCGAGGCTCCACCCCCGGGGACCGCGTCCTCGCATCCGCTGACGCCGGCCGCCGTGCGCGTCGAGAGGGCGCGCTCCCACCGTCACGGTGACCGTGCCGAGCAGACGGCGGTGACGGTGTGGTTCGGTCAGGGTCCGTCGCTGCCCGTGCCCGGCGGTGGTGACTCGGTTCGCAACGCGATGCGGTTGACCACCGGCGTGGTCGGGGCCGCGGCACTGGCCGCGCTGTCGGTGATCGCCGCCCGCCGCGAAGAGCAACGCGCCCGCGTCATCGACGCGCCGGTGCCGGCGGCGCGCGTTCGCTGAGCTGCGCCGGGCCGGTCAGTCGTTCAGCCAGGGCAGCAGCGACGCGGTTCGTCGCGACTGGCCCACGGCGCGAAGGGTTGTGCCATCGCTGCGGAGCACCTCGCGTGAGCACGGGTTCATCGCCTCACGCCACTCCTGCAACACGCGGCTGCCGAACAGGCCGGCAGCGGGCAGCCGGGCGGGGATCAGCAGCGCAACGGCGCGGTCGGGCAGACCGACGAGGACGTCGCCACCGGCGCGTTCCACGAAGGCGCCCAGCAGGGCGGGCACCATCACGATGCTTCCCTGGTAGAGATTGTCGCCGGCCAGGCGCCAGCCGTCGGCGGGGATGCGCTCGATGGCGGCGACGCGCTCGAGGATGCGGGCGAAGCGTGTCGCCGTGTTCTCGTCGGCGGAGTGGCGGATGGCGGCGACGTCCATCCCCGCCTCCTCCCACTCGGAGCGGGGCACGCCGCGCATCACCTGGCCGGGCAGTGACTCGGCGATGAAGGCGACCATGTCCCCGCCGATCCGGTCGGCGAGCAGCTCCTCGCTGCGCGCCAGCGACGCCAGGTAGCGGTGGCTGCGCACGCACCAGACGACTCGCGACAACGACACGGTCTCGGCGGGCCGGGGCACCATGCTCGCCTCCACCGAGCGCACGAAGTCGGCGATCAGCGCGGCGGTGCGGTCGGGATGACGCGCGCACGCGGCGTGGAGTGTGGACAGCGGCAGGGTGACGTCGAGGCCCGGTCCGCGCACCCGCAGGCTGTAACGCGGCGGGTCGATCTCCACTGTGGTGCCGGCGTAGCGGGCCGCGATCTGCAGGCGCAGCCTCTCGGCAAAGGCGGCACGATCGCCGGGGGCGTCGCCGGCCATGATCAGGCGGCGCGGCGCCGCTTGCTGGCGACGTAGTCGACGAGGACGTAGTCGCCGAGCCGATCGGGGCTGATGAAGAAGGCGCGACCGCGGTTGAGCCGGGTCATCTCGTCGACGAACTGCACGAGCTGGTGGTTGGACTCGAGCATGAAGGTGTTGATGACGATGCCTTCGCGCGTGCAGCGCTGCACCTCGACAAGTGTCTTGGCGAACGTTTCCGGCAGGGGCGGGTAGAAGAACACGGGGCGGCCGTTCTCGATGTGCGCGGTGGGCTCGCCGTCGCTGACGATGATGACCTGCTTGTTGGCGGCGCCGTCGCGCGCCAGGAGACGGCGCGCCAGCATGAGGCCGTGCTGCATGTTGGTGCCGTACACGTACTCATTGACACTGAGGTGGGGAAGGTCGGAGGAGCTGATCTCGCGGGCGATGTCGCTGAAACCGATGATGTGCAGGCAGTCCCGCGGGTACTGGCTGCGGATCAGCGAATCGAGAGCCAGGGCAACCTTTTTAGCGGCATAGAAGTAACCGCGCAGGGGCATGCTGCGGCTCATGTCGAGCATCAGCACCGTCGACGATCGGGTCAGCGAGTCGCTGCGGTGCACCTCGAAGTCGTCGGGGTCGAGCCGCGGGACACGGCTGCGCTCCGCGGGCGCCTCGGACGCCTGTCGCTGGATGGCGTTCATCACCGTGCGCTCGACGTCGAGGTCGAAGGGGTCGCCGAACTCGTACGGCTTGCTGTCCTCGGCGCGCTCACCGCGCTGGCCGCGCCGGCTCAGTGTGTGCTCGCCGAAGCGATCCTTGCGCAGCTTGGCGAAGAGGTCGCCGAGAGCCTTCTGGCCGATGCGCCGCATCCCCCGCGCGGTGAGGCGTAGGCCGTCGGCGTCACGCTGCACGAGGCCGCGCGCCTCGAGCTCACGGGCCATCTGTGACAGCTGGTCGAGGCTGTGTGCGGCATCCTCGCCGAGCATGTCCTGGAGCTGTGCGCGCGTGTTCGGTGGCACCGTGCCGCCGCGATACACCTCGCGCAGGCTGCGCTCCAGCTCCTCCATGGCCTGGAGGCGGCCCATCAGGTTCATCGCCTCGTCGAGGGGCAGCTCCTGGTTGCCGAAGAAGGAGTAGCGCGACCCCAGGCCGCTGCGGGGGGAGAGCATCTCCAGGCCGGCACCGAGCTCGGCCAGCTCGGATTGCAGCTCGGGGTCGCCGAACACCGCGTCGACGAGCTCGCCCAGCTCGCGGCGCATCTCCGGCGACAGCGAGCGCATCAGCGAGTCCATGCGGGCCATCTGCCGGGTGATCTCATCGAGGAAGTCGTCGACGCGCGGCGGTGCGTTGGGGAAGAGATGCCCCCAGTTCCCCAGGAAGGCCTCGTAGCTGCTCTGTCGCTGCGCGTCGGGAACGCCCTCCAGCTTCTCGCGCACGAGGCGATTGAGGTCGCGGGCCATGGCGCGGAGCTGGCCGACATCCTCTGCGGACATGGCCTGCATCTGCGCGGTCATCTCCTTGAAATAGGTGTCGACGACCCCTTTCTTGATCTCCTCGAGCAGGTGCGCGAAGGACCGCTCGGCACGCTCGTCCATGAACTCGTATTCCTGCAGCTCGCGGATGGCGCCACCCGGGTCGCGGGGCAGGTTCTCGAGTTGCTCGCGCCGTTTGGCCGCGACGCGGTCGAGGACGCGGTGTGCCGTCTCGTCGTCGACCTGGGTGAGGCGCTCGTCGATGCCCTGGCGCTCCTGACGCACGACGTTGTCGAGCTTCTCGGTGATGTCCTTGAAGACGCCGTCGAGGCTGTACTTCTCCAGCTGCTTGCGGCGCTGGCGCGCCAGCCGGTCGGTCATCTCCTCGAGGCCCATGAGGCGCTGACCGGACGGATCGCGCCATCCCTGGCTGAGCATGCGGCGCAGCGCGGTCTCGAAATCCCAGCCGTGGAAGACATCCTCGCTGAGGCGGTTGAAAACCTCGTCGAGGTCAGGCCCCAGCGGGTCCTGGGTGCCGTCCCACGCGCTGAAGCGGTGCGGACTCACCCGCCGTACACGGCGGTGCCGTCCATCTCCGTCTTGTTGAGCCTCTTGCCGCGGTGCAGGCCTTCGAGGATGAACTCCAGCACAGCGACGCGGGATGCCGCGGAGCCGGCCTCACCCAGCTTGGTGGCGGCGGCGTCGATGCCGGGCAGCTCGGCGAGAGCGGCGGCGTACGCAGCTGCGGACAGCGAGTCGCCCACCTCGACGGTGAAGCCACCGCGCTCGAATCGTTGCAGAAACGGGGCGAACTCGCCGGTGCTGAAGTGGCGGCGAAAGACGTTGTTGCAGGCGTTGCGCAGCATCTTGTCGAGGACGGCGCCGTCGTCATCGTCGTCGAGGGTCTCGAGCTCGAGCTTGCCTGCGCTCGACGCGGTGAGCGCGGCGAGGTCGCTGATGCGCGCCACCGCCTCCTTCTCGCCGGTGCGCAGGGCACGTCGCAGCGCGTTGCTGGCGAGGTTCTCCTGGTTGGCGATGCTCATGCGCACGGAGACGCCGCTGCGCTGGTTGACTTGGGGATGACGGCGTGCCAGCTGCGTGAATTCGGCGACGATCTCCTTCATGTAGTGGGGAACGTGCACGGGCACCGGCATGTCGTCGAAGGTGGTCGCCTCCTGGTCGATGATGGCGATCTCGTGCTCGACAGNNGTGTAATCCTCAGGGTTGGCGGTGGCGACGACGAAGACATCGAGGGGCAGGCGGAGGCGGTAGCCGCGGATCTGCACATCGCGCTCTTCGATGATGTTGAGCAGGCCCACCTGGATGCGTTCGGCGAGGTCGGGGAGCTCGTTGATGGCGAAGATTCCGCGGTGGGTTCGGGGGATCAGGCCGTAGTGGATGGTCAGCTCGTCGCTGAGATAACGGCCCTCAGCCACGCGGATGGGGTCGACCTCACCGATGAGGTCGGCGATCGAGGTGTCCGGGGTGGCCAGCTTCTCGCTGTAGCGCATGTCGGGGGTGAGCCAGGCGATGGGGGTGTCGTCGCCTGCGCTGGCCACCAGGTCGCGGCAGCGCCGGCAGAGTGGGTTGTAGGGGTCGTCGTTGATCTCGCAGCCGGCGATCGCCGGGATGGCATCGTCGAGGAGGGCGCAGAGGCCTCGGAGCAGGCGTGACTTGGCCTGGCCGCGCTCGCCGAGGAGGATGAGGTCCTGGCCGGCGAGGATGGCGTTCTCGAGCTGCGGGATGACCGATTCCTCGTAGCCGAGGATGCCGTCGAAGAGGGTGTCGCCGGCGGAGAGGCGGCGGATCAGGTTGCGGCGCAGCTCCGTGCGCACGGGCACGACGCGGTACTCGGCGCGACGCAGCTGGCCGACGGTGGCCGGCCGGGACTCTGCCATGGCGTCCACCTTACACCGGCCTCCCGACGCGACCGCGCCTAGGCGCTCGCGGCCTGGAGGCGGCGCCGCTCGATGCCCCCGCGCGCGGCATCGACGAAACGGCGGGCGAGGTTGGGATCCTGGCCGAAATGGAGGTGCACCAGCGAGGCGAGGAGGGTGGGGTGTGCTCCACCCCTCGTAGCCGAGGGGCTCGCCCTCCACGTCGTGCATCGAGTAGGCGTAGGTGCCGGCGTCGCCGAGCAGGCGGGCGAAGTGGAACTCGTGGCCTCGCAGCGCGGTGCCTTCGTCGCCGAGGATACTGTCGCAAGCGAGGCGCAGCTCGCGGTAGCCGGTGTGGCAGAGGCCTGGCTCGATGAAGGAGTGGTTTGCTGCCAGGCGTGACACGAACGTCTCGGACACGCCACCGCCGGGTTGCCAGGGCCGCCTGGGGGAGTTGACATTCTACCTGACGCTGTTCAAACTGCCTGACAATGTCAGTTGCAACCGTTCCACGGAACCGCCGGGCCGAGAGATATGCGGCCACGCGCCGAGAGATCCTCGACGCGGCCTGGGAGCTGGTGCGCGCCAACGGTCTCGACTCCCTGGCGATGCGCGATCTCGGCGCGCGGGTGGGCATGCGTGCCCAATCCCTCTACGTGTACTTCGCCTCGAAGGACGCGATCTTCGACGCCATGTTCGCCGAGTCCAACCGTGAGTTGCTGCGCCGGCTCACCGCACTGGGCGCGGTCGCCGACCCGGGCGAAGGCGTGCGTCGCAATGCTCGGACGTTCCTTGACTTCTGCATCGAGGACCCGGTCCGCTACCAGCTGCTGTTCCAGCGGACCATCCCCAACTTCGAGCCCAGTCGTGAGGCGTACGCGCCGGCCTTGAAGATCCTCGACAACGCGCGCGCCGCGCTCAGCGCGTGCGGCATCACCGACGCCCGCGCGTTCGACGCATGGACGGCGGTGACGGGTGGCCTCGCCGCCCAGCAGAACGCCAACGAACCCGGTGGCGACCGGTGGGTCCGCCTTACCGACGACATCATCGACATGTACCTGGCGTACTACAGGCCCGTCACAGGTGGAGAGACAACATGATCAGCAATGCCATCGCGGTGGAGTCCATCGCGCCCCTCGAACACGACGAAGCCATGCGCCTCGCCACCGCGGAATACGAACGGCTCCTCGCCGTGGTCGACGGCCTGGGCGACGAGGACTGGTCGCGTCCGACCGACTGCACGGATTGGGATGTCAAGTCCATGCTCGGCCACGTGCTCGGCGCCCTGGAGCTCCAGGCGGACGCGGACGAGCGCGTGCGACAGCTCAGCGCCGCTGCAGCCACCGCCGCGGAGACCGGGTGTCTGCGCCTGGACGCGATGACCGCGCTGCAGGTGCGCGAGCACGCCGCTCTCACGCCGAACCAGCTGCGGGAGGCTCTGCGCGAGGCGGCACCACATGGACTTGCAGCGCGCCGCGCCAACACGCCGGCGCTTCTCGACACCCCGTACGACCCGCAGTTGCCCGGTGAGTCCGGATGGACCTTCGGGTACCTGTACGACGTCATCCACACTCGCGATCCGTGGATACATCGCGTCGACATCAGCCGGGCGATCGGCCGGGAGATGGTGCTGTCGTCCGAGCACGACGGGCGGATCATCGCCGACGTGGTCACAGACTGGGCGCGGCGGCACCGACAGCCGTTCACGCTGACACTGTCCGGCCCGGCGGGCGGCGTGTACACCGCAGGTGAGAACGGGCAGGACATCGATCTCGATGCGGTCGAGTTCTGCCGGATCCTCTCCGGGCGCGCCAAGGGATCCGAGCTGCTCGCCGTCCGCGTTGTCTTCTGATCGACCTCACACCTGACAAGGAGAGACACATGCACACGTACAGAGTCGGCGATGACGTCACCGTGCTCAACGATCACCTCGAGGTGCCCGGCCTGGGGTTCCTCCCGGTCAACGCCTTCGTTCTGCACGCACGTGAACCGGTGGTCGTCGACACCGGCCTCAGCCTCCCGGACCGCGATTTCGTGGGCGCCCTCCGCTCCGTCGTCGACCCGGCGACGATCCGGTGGATCTGGCTCACGCACCCGGACCGTGATCACACCGGCGGCCTCTTCGAGCTCCTCGACGCCGCCCCGAACGCGCGCCTCGTGACCACGTTCCTCGCGGTCGGCATCATGTCCACCGAACGCGCGCTGCCGCTCGATCGCCTGTACCTGCTGAATCCCGGACAGCACCTCGACGTCGGGGACCGCACGCTGCACGCGTTCCGGCCACCCCTGTTTGACAGCCCCGCCACCGTCGGCTTCTACGACGACAAGACGCGCATCTGCTTCAGTTCCGACTGCTTCGGCGCACCGCTCGCCACGCCCGAGCTCGCCGCCGGCTCCGACGTCCGCGAGGTGCCCGCTGAGCAGCTGCGCGCCGCCCAGCTCCTCTGGGCAGCCGTCGACAGCCCGTGGGTGCACAGGGTCGATACCGGTCGCTACCTGGAGACGGTGCGCTCGACGCCGATCATCGACGCCGACACGGTGTTGAGCACCCACCTGCCGCCCGCCATCAAACTGAGTGGGCAGCTCACCGCGATGCTTGCCGACGCGCCTCAGGCTGATCCGTTCGTCGGCCCCGACCAGAAGGCTTTGGAGGCGATGCTGGCCAGCTTTCAGCCGGCCGGAAGCGGGGTCTGACCCGCACAAACTGACGTGGTGTCGCGGAGGCCGGGCCGGTCGCGCTCACGCTCGGGCGCTGCGGGCCTCTGTGATACCAACTGGAAGATGCTGCCGAGATGGAGGCGGCGGTTGATCGCCGCATAGGCGCCGCCCGTGTGAGATCCCCCAGTGGCACGACCGCCGTGATTGTCTGTCCTGCCAGTTGATCAGGGTCACTGTCGGGTCACGGAGCCGCGGCTTCACGCTGAGCAGGCCCGCCGCGCCGTCCAGCGCCGTGCTCGGCGAGGTAGACCAGACCACCGAGCACCGCGAACGGCAGCATCTGCAGGTCCACGAACAGGGCCAGGGCGGTCGCGGGAGCGACTGCGACGTGCGCTTGCACGAGCAGCAGCACAACGACACCCTCGCGTATCCCGATGCCGTTTGCCGAGATCGGGACAAAGGTGGCAAGGAGTGCGAGCGGAAGGGTCAGCGCGAAAACGGACCAGGAGACGTACGAGCTCAGAGCCAGAGAGAACGTCGCCATCGAGAAGAGATTCAAGCCCCAGGCGAGGATGCCCGCTGCGATGCTTCGCCCCACGGTGTGGTTCGGCCGATCGCGGTAGCTGTCGAAGGCGCCCGTCAGGGGATGGAGGAGATGGCCCACCTTGGTCGCGAGGAGGAAGCGGTGTGGGATGCGCCTGCGCACGATGTCGGAGATGAGCGCCAACGTCCAGGCCACGATCATCGCCGCCGCGAAGGCGACGAAACTGGTGACCACGGGAATCTTCAGCCGGTCGCGGGCGATGATGGCAGCCGCCAGCGCCCACCACGACATGGCCAGCGTGCCCGCCATCCGGCTGGCGAGCAACGACGCCACCATGGGACCGTGTCCGGTCATCTTGCCGAGGTGGAGCGCGCGTACCGCGTCGCCGCCCACACCCGCAGGCACCACCTGGTTGACGAAGAGACCCTTCAGGTACCAGGAGCCGAGGAAGCTCCAGTCCATGTGGTGGCCACCGCCGCGAAGAAGGACCCCCCATTCGGCGATGCTGGCCACCACGGAGAGGGCGGCGAGGCTCACCGCGAGGACGGTCCAGCCCGGAGCGAGGTGCCCATAGAGTTGCAGCGCTTTGGGCAGGTCGACCCCATGGATGAAGAGCGCCACCGCGACCACGCTGCCCACCAGCCGCACCCACGGGGAGCCCAAGAACGCAGAGAGAACGTGCCGGAGACGGGACAGGCTCACACTCCCCCACATCATCGTCGGTTGCCTCAGCGCGCGTATCGGCAGCGCCACGGCGATGCTCCCCAAGATGAGGAGGTGATGCCCTTGCCAGCCCAAACCCCGTTGTGTCTGAGGCCCCGGCGGTCGTCGTCTCGCCGGGGCCTCACACCACCACACACGGCCGCAGACCTCGCCGCGCTGACGGCCGCGGTGAAGAGCCTGGTCGGCCAGGCGGCCTGACCGCTCCGGTCAGCGCACCCCGAAACCGGCCAGCACCGCCGATCCCGGGCAGAGCTGCGAGAACGGGATGTCACGCAGGGGTTGGTCGGTCGTGTCGTGCATCTCGTGAAGGTCGGCGGATGACTCGTCGATGTAGAGCAGGCCCGTGACGACATCACCCGCGGCATGAGCCCGGCGCAGATGCTCGGCCACCCCCTCACGATCCGTGGGGTCGTAGTCATCAGGGACCGACCGAACGCGCAACACGCTGCCGTCGTGCATGGTGACGCTGACCACACCCTCGACGGGGATCGAGGCCACGATCTCCGGCGCGGGCGGCACGAAGTCGGACTCCGTGGCGGTCGTGTCGTGATGGCGGGTGAACAGGTAGCTCTTGGTCGAGCCCTCGTGGTCGTTGAAGGTCACGCATGGCGAGATGACGTCGATGAGCGCCAGGCCGCGATGGGCTGCGGCCGCCTTGATGATCGGCACCAGCTGCCGCTTGTCGCCGGAGAATCCGCGGGCCAGAAACGTGGCACCGAGGCTCAAGCCGAGGCTCATCGGGTCGATCGGCGGAACCTGGTTGGGATCGCCGCGCTTGGTCGTCGAGCCGACGTCGGCGGAGGGTGAGAACTGACCCTTGGTGAGGCCGTACACGCCGTTGTTCTCGATGATGTAGACCATCCGAACATTGCGGCGGATCAGGTGCGCGAGGTGGCCCAGCCCAATCGACAGGGAGTCGCCGTCGCCGGAGATGCCGATGTAGAGCAGGTCGCGATTGGCCGCCGCTGCGCCGGTGGCGATGGTGGCCATTCTTCCGTGGGCGGTGTTGAACCCGTGCGCGCCGCGGGCGAAGTATGCCGTCGTCTTCGCGGAACAGCCGATACCGCTGAGCTTGGCGATCCTGTGCGGCGGCGTCTCCATCTCCCACAGCGCGTGAACGATTGCGGCGGTCACCGAGTCGTGGCCACAGCCCGCACACAGCGTCGACATCGAACCCTCGTAGTCGTGGATCGTCAGGCCCAGGCTGTTGCGTCGCAATCCCGGGTGCTGGATGGGCGGCTTCTCGATGGACGGCATGGTCAGGTCTCCATCTGAGCACGGACGCCGTCGACGACCTCGCCGGCGCTGAGCGGTGTTCCGCCGTAGGCGAGCACTGATCGCAGCCGGTCCTTGGGCACCGCCGTCTCCAGCACCAGCAGCGACCGCAGTTGCGCGTCGCGGTTCTGCTCGACGACGAAGCAGGTGTCATGGTCGTCGAGGAAGTCCTGCACCGCGGGCGAGAACGGGAAGGCTCGGATGCGCATGTAGTCGAGCGGCAGACCCTGCGCGTCGAGCAACTCGATGGCCTCGCGAACCGCGGGACCGCAGCTGCCAACCGTGACCAGCGCCACGCGGGCCCCGCGGCTCTCGATCTGCGGGTCCGGCACGCGCATCGCCGCCGCCGCGTGCTTGCTCGCCAGCCGATCGACGACCTCCAGGTACTCCTCCGGCGTCTCGGTGTAGCCGCCATGCTCGTTGTGGCCTGACCCGCGGGCGAAGTACGCGCCCTTCGGATCGACGCCCGGAAGCGTGCGCGCGACAACGTGGTCGCTGTCGGGGTTCGCATACCTGTCGTATGCCTCGATCCGCTTCTCGAGCTCCTTGGCGCCGAGGACGCGCCCGCGATCGGGCACACGAGCATCGTCCCACGTGAGCTGTGGGATCACCCAGTCGTTCATGCCGATGTCGACGTCGGAGAGCATCATCACTGGGGTCTGGAAGCGTTCGGCGAGGTCGAAGCTGCGCACCGCGAAGTCGAAGCACTCGGCGGGATCGCCGGGGAACAGGAGGATGTGTTTGGTGTCGCCGTGCGACGCATAGGCGCACGTGAGGATGTCACCCTGCTGCGTGCGGGTGGGCATCCCCGTGGACGGCCCCGCGCGCTGCACGTCGACGATCACGACCGGGGTCTCGGTGTAGTACGCCAGACCGATGAGCTCGTTCATCAGGGATATGCCGGGACCGGATGTCGAGGTGAAGGCGCGTGCCCCGTTCCAGCTAGCTCCGATCACGATGCCGATCGACGCCAGCTCATCCTCGGCCTGCAGGATCAGGTAGCTGTTGCGTCCGGTTTCCGGATCGCGACGATATCGCCGGCACAGTTGCGTGAACGCGTCCATGAGCGACGTGGACGGTGTGATCGGGTACCAGGCGGCCACGGTGGCTCCCGCGTAGAGGAAACCGAGCGCGGCGGTGGTGTTGCCGTCGATGAGGATCGCGCCCGCATTGCCGTCCATGACGTGCACATGACAGGGGAGAGGGCAGTCGAAGTGCTGACGCGCGTATTCGTATCCGAGCATCAGCGCGTGCTGGTTGGACTCGCGCAGCGTGTCCTTGCCGGCGAACTTCTCGGCGAGCAGGTTGGAGACGATGTCGAGGTCGATCGCCAGCAGCGCGACCACGGCGCCGCAGGAGACGATGTTCCGCATCAGCGTGCGCGCACGCGGGCTGCGGAAAGCCTCGTTGCACATCTGGGCCACGGGCATCCCGAGGTAGGAGACGTCGCTCCGCATCGCGGACTGATCCAGCGGCCAGGTCGAGTCCCACACCACGTAACCGCCCGCGCGCACCTCGCGAATGTCCTGTGCATGCGTCTGGGCATTCATCGCCACCATCAGGTCGAACTGGCTGACGCGGGCCGTGTGCCCGGAGCCGTTGACCCTGATCTCGTACCAGGTGGGCAACCCCTGGATGTTGGATGGGAACAGGTTCTTTCCGGAGACCGGCAGGCCCATGCGGAAGAACGCCTGCATCAACAGGTTGTTGGCGCTCGACGAGCCCGTGCCATTGACGTTGGCGAGCTTGATGGCGAGATCGACGACCCGGCTCTTGCCCCGGTGCGCAGTTTCCGGTGCGAGGCGCTCGAGGACCATCAGTGCGCCCCCATCGGGACGGCGAGGCCTGCGGTGGGCAGGAGGAGCGTGAACTTCTGCATGTCCCAGGCCGCGGTGGGGCACCGTTCGGCGCAGAGACCGCAGTGCACGCAGAGGTCCTCGTCCTTGATCATCAGGCGGCCGGTCTGTGGGAGCGCGGACGAGGCAAAGAGCGACTGCGCGGGGTTCACGGCGGGCGCCGAGAGTCGTGCGCGGACGTCGGTCTCGGTGCCGTCTGCGGTGATGGTCAGGCACTGCACCGGGCACACGTCAATGCAGGCGTCACATTCGATGCACAGGGGCGCCGAGAACACGGTCTCGATGTCGCAATTGAGGCAGCGCTGCACCTCGCGCGCGGTCTGCTCGGCTGTGAACCCCAGCTCCACCTCGATGTCGAGGGCCCGGAACCTGTTCGTCAGCTCGACATGGGTCATCTTCTGCCGATGGGCTGGGTTGTAGTCGTTGTGATAGCTCCATTGGCCGAGCCCCATCGCCTTGCTCATCAGGTTCATCAGCACGGGCGGGCGCTCGTCGACGGCCAGCCCCTGACAGAGGTTGTGGATGGAGATCGCCGCTTGGTGCGCCTGCTCCACCGCCCAGATGATGTTCTTCGGCCCGAAGGCGGAGTCACCGCCGAAGAAGACGTTCGGCAGGCTCGATTGCATCGTCGTCTTGTCAACAACCGGAACGTCGCCGTCGAAGTTCATGCCCAGGTCGCGCTCGATCCACGGGAACGCGTTGTCCTGGCCGATGGCGAGGATGACGTCGTCGCACGGGAGGAGAACGGTGTCGATCACACTCGAGGTGCGGGCGTTCTCATCCCACTCCAGGCGTTCGAACTCCATCCCCACCAGCCTGCCGCCCTCGACGACGAACCGCTTCGGGGCATGGTTCACCATGATGTGGACGCCCTCCTCCTCGGCGTCGTCGAGCTCCCAGCTCGACGCCTTGAAGAAAGGACGTGGGCGTCGCGCCATGACGCGGATGTCGGTGCCTCCCAGGCGGAGCGAGGAGCGGCAGCAGTCCATCGCCGTGTTGCCGACCCCGATGATCAGGACTCGCTCGCCGACGGTGTCAACGTGGCCGAACGCGATCGATTGCAGCCAATCGATGCCGACATGGATGCGGTCGGTGTCGTGGCGCCCTGGCAGGTCGAGTTCCTTGCCGCGAGGCGCGCCACTGCCGATGAACACCGCGTCGTATCCGGTATCGAGAAGAGCCCGCATGCTGGTGACCGGGCTGTCGTAGCGGATGTCGACGCCCATGTCGAGGATGACGTCCACCTCCTCGTCGAGGACCCGCGACGGGAGGCGGAAGCTGGGGATGTTGGTGCGCATCAGGCCGCCGGGCGTGGCGTGCTGCTCGAACATCGCCACCTCGTAGCCAAGGGGGAGGAGGTCGTTGGCGACCGTGAGCGACGCCGGACCGGCGCCGACGCACGCGATCCGCCTGCCGTTCTTGGTACGTGGAATCGCGGGCAGCCGCTCGCCGATATCGTCGCGGTGATCCGCAGCCACTCGTTTGAGGCGGCAGATCGCCACCGGGGTGCCGTCGACCCTCTCGCGCCGGCAGGCCGGCTCGCACGGCCGGTCGCAGGTGCGCCCGAGGATGGCCGGGAACACATTGGACTCGCGGTTGACCATGTAGGCGTCCGTAAACCTGCCCTGCGCAATCAGCCGGATGTACTCGGGCACGTCGGTGTGGGCGGGACACGCCCACTGGCAGTCCACGACGCGATGGAAGTACGCGGGGTCCCCCGTGTCAGTCGCCTTCATGCCTTGGTTGGATTGGCCCCCGAGCGAGTACTTCGAGATAGAGCGGTCACAAACGTAGTGTAGAAGCGCTCATCCCTGCGCGGACAGGGCCGGACGGCTCGAGGTCGAGAGGACCATCGGATGACGTCGCCGGCTAGCAGGTGACGTGCAGGATGGCGTTCGTCTGCTCGGCAGTGGCGCAGAGGGCGATGATCGCCTCAGCGGTCGGCAGCACCAAAAGCTCGACGCGCCGACGTTTCGCCTCCTCCACCACCTCATCGGTGACCGGGAGCGCACCGTACGCCCCGGTCCCGATCACCAACCTCTCGCATTCCCACGGAATCCGTTCACCGTCGGAGAGCGGGGTGTGGCCGTACTCCTCACGCAGGCGCTTCGATGGCCCCTTCTTCCGCTCCCGCACCTTGCCCTGGTCGATGACGACGTCGTGGGAATAGGTGACCCCGTTCACCCGGATCGAGCCGAAGGCAAGATGGTCGATCTTCACGCCTCACATTCTGAACCGCCCGTCGAACGCACGTCATCCTCTGACCGGCTTACGCCGGCCGCGCCTGAGCGATCGTTGAAGGCACACGGCCCATCGGCGACCCGGACAGTTCGACCACGGGCACGACCCGCGCCGGACGGATGTCGCGCAGCCTGGCGCGGACCCGCACCTGACCCTGCCACTCGTCGCGCTCCAAGGCCACGCAGACGTCGACGCGGCGGTTCCGGGGCAGGTGCTCGGCGAGACCTGGCTTGAAGAATGCGATGCCCTCAAAGATGCCGGTGTCGTCCCCGAGAGCCACGCGCAGGTGTTGCGACGACGCCCCGAAGGTGCGGGTGGACAGCACCCGGCAGTCGCGCACGGCCAGGAGCGGCGCCGCGTTGCCCTGGCCGCAGGGCTCGAGGAGGTCGAGCACCTGGCAGGTAGTGGGGACGCAGTCGGCCGCCGTGATCTCGCCATCGACGGCCACAACCCGCTCGCGGGGAGCGTCGCCCAACTGCGTGGCGACGGCGGCGCTCACGGCCCGTGCGAACTCGTCGAAGCGCCCTGCCTCGAGGCTGAAGCCGGCGGCGACCTTGTGGCCGCCGTAGCGGAGCAGGGTCGATGCCGCCCCGTCGAGCGCCTCGACGATGTGCACACCCTCGACTGATCGCGCCGAGCCCTTGGCTTCATTGGGGTCGAGGCAGACGATGAAGCTGGGCCGCGCGTAGCGCTCGGCGAGCCGTCCGGCCACGAGGCCGACGATGCCCATGGGCCAGTCCGGGCTTCCCAGGACGATGGCGGGGGCGTCGTCCGCAAGCTCTGCGACCATCGTCTCGGCTTCGGCCACGGCGACCGCCACGGCGGCCTGGCGCTCGCGGTTCTGCGTGTCCAGCCGCGCGGCCAGCACGAAGGCCTCGTCGTCGTCGTCGCAGAGGCACAGCTCCAGCGCGAGCCGGGCGTCCTCCATCCGCCCGGCGGCGTTGATGCGTGGTCCGAGGCCGAAGCCGATATCGGCGGCGCGCAGGTCGGCCGGCAATCCCGCCGCCTGGCAGAGCGCGCGAATGCCCGCATGGTTGCGAAGGCCGGGGAGGCCGCGCTGCACGATGAGGCGGTTCTCGCCGCGCAGGGGCATCATGTCGGCCACCGTGCCGAGCGCCGCCAGCGGGAGCGCCTCTTCGGCGCTGCCCTCGGGAACGAGGCCGGCGGCCTCCAGCGCCGCGAGCAGCTTCCAGGCCACGCCGGCTCCGGCGAGGCCGTCGAAGGCGTAGTCGCAGCCGGGCTGTTTGGGGTTGATGAGGGCGTCCGCCGGCGCCAGAGCGGGAGGGGTGCCGTCGGGTGCGAGGGGAAGGTGGTGGTCGGTCACCACCAGGCGCATCCCCGCCGGGCGCGCGGCCGCGACATCGACGCTGCTGGTGCCGCAGTCGACGGTGATCACGCAGCGGACGCCCTGGGCGTGCAGCTCCGCGAGGGCCGCGCCGTGCAACCCGTATCCCTCGCTCATGCGGTTGGGGATGTAAGCAACGGTGTCGACGCCGGAGCGGCGCAGCGCCCTGCTCAGCAGCGCGCAGGCGGTGACCCCGTCGGCGTCATAGTCGCCGTAGACGGCGATGCGTTCACCACTCGCGATGGAGGCGCGCACGACATCGACGGCCGCGGCCATGCCGCGCAGGCCGCGGGGGTCATGGAACGGGGCAGCGGAGTCGAGGAATGTCGCGGCGCTGGCCACGTCATGGCCACGCGCCGCGAGGATGCGCCCGAGCAGCGGCGGCTGACCGGTGAGGGGGGCAGCGTCCGAGACCTGCCAGCGGCGCGGGGCGGGTTTCATCGGCGTTCCTCGGGAGGCGCGGAAGGGATGGGGCTGAGGTTGACCGTGGCCGGCGACAGCGCCCTGTCGCCGACCACAGCCTAGCCCCTCCCGGGCGGGGTCCGCCCTCTGTCAGACGCCCGACGCGGCGCCTGACACACCGGCCGCCGCGCGGCCGCTGCGGAAACTCATAAGCGCACCGAACAGGCCCAGGATGCCGCCGCCCAGCGCCACCCAGGCGCCGATCCCGATGCTGCCGCTGTCCCCGCGCGGCGAGTCGATGGGATAGGCCGCGGCCATCACGACGAGCACGCCCCAGAACGAGGCGAGCAGGGCCGCCGTGACGCTGAACGAGGTGCTCCAACGCCGCCGGACCGCCACCGCGAGGGCCGCCAGGAACAGCAGCAGCGTGAGCAAGAGCGTGGTCACGATGTCGTATCCCGGGTAGTCGACGCCTCGCAACCCGGGTGTCCAGGTCAGCGGAAGCGCTGCGGCCAGGAGGACCCCTCCCAGAAGGAGCAGCACCGACGCGACGGACAGACGCTTCATGGACCGGTCATTCTCCGGGATGTGAACGAGCCGACCGCATCGGCGCGCCCGCAAGCATCAACGCCATGACCGGCGGCAACCCGGCGGGGTTGGAAACGAACGTGTCAAGACTTGTCAACCCGCGCCACCTCACGTGTGCATGAGGTGGCGGAGCACGTGGGTGAGGATGCCGCCCGCCCGGTAGTACTCGACGTCGGTTGCGCTGTCGAGCCGGCAGAGCGTCTCGAACGTGGTCTGGCCGGTCTCCCCCACCGCGGTGACCTCGATCGTGGCGCCCGGGCCGGCCTCGGCAGTGCCCGTGATGGTGTAACGCTCGCGCCCGTCCAGCCCGAGCGAGGCGGCCGAATCACCTTCGCGGAACTGCAGAGGGAGCACCCCCATGCCCACCAGGTTGCTGCGGTGGATGCGCTCGAACGACTGTGCGATCACCGCCCGCACGCCGAGCAGCATCGGNNGCCCAGTCGCGCGACGATCCCGAGCCGTACTCGCGGCCGGCGAGGATGATCAGGGGCACGTCGTCGGCGGCGTAGCGCACCGCGGCGTCGTAGATGGAGATCACCTCGCCACTGTCCATGTGCGTCGTCCAGCCGCCCTCCCTGCCGCCCGCCAGCTGGTTGCGCAGCCGGATGTTGGCAAAGGTGCCGCGCGTCATCACCTCATGGTCGCCGCGGCGCGCACCGTACGTGTTGAAGTCGCGCATCTCGACGCCGTGCTCGCGCAGGTACACCGCAGCGGGAGACTGCGGGGAGATCGTGCCAGCCGGCGAGATGTGGTCGGTGGTGATGGAGTCGCCGAGCAGCGCCAGGACGCGCGCGTTCTCGATCGCCGCCGGGGCGGTCGCCACCTCATCGGCGTGCGCGAAGAACGAGGGCTCGCGCACGTACGTCGAGCCCGGCTCCCACTCGAACATCGCCCCCGTCGGCGCCGGCAGGCTCTGCCAGTGCTCGTCACCGTCGAAGATGCGCGCGTACTCGTCGTGGAACATCTCGCGCTGCACCGCGTGCGCCGTCGCTGCGGCGATGTCCGCGGCACTCGGCCAGATGTCACTGAGGAAGACGTCGGCGCCGTCGCTGCCACGGCCCAGAGGCTCGGTGGTGAGGTCGATGTCGACCGTCCCCGCCAGGGCGTACGCGACCACCAGCGGCGGCGAGGCGAGGTAGGCAGCCTTCACCTGGGGGTGGATGCGCCCCTCGAAGTTGCGATTGCCGCTGAGCACGGCGGCGACGGCGAGGTCCTCGGACTCGATGCGCGCCGAGACGTCGTCAGGCAGCGGCCCGCTGTTGCCGATGCACGTCGTGCAGCCGTAGCCGACGGTGTTGAAGTGGAGGGTGTCCAGGGCTTCCTGCACCCCGGCACGGCGCAGGTAGTCGGTGACCACGCGCGAGCCCGGAGCCAGTGAGGTCTTGACGTGCGCGGCAACGTGGAGGCCGCGCTCGACGGCGTTCCTGGCGAGCAGCCCCGCGGCCAGCATCACCGAGGGGTTGGAGGTGTTGGTGCACGAGGTGATCGCCGCGATGACCACCGCGCCGTCGGCGAGGTTCGCCGCGCTGTCGCCGTTGCCGGCGCCCGCAGGCACCGCCGTCGGGTAGCCGTCGACACCCTTGGGCTTGCCGCCCTCGGTGACCAGGCGATCGAGGTCTGCGGCCTTTGGCCTCTCGCGGTTGCCGCCGGCGCCGCCGTAGACGGCGGTGAACGAGTCCCACACGCCGGGTAGCGCGACGCGGTCCTGGGGCCGGCGCGGTCCGGCCACGGATGGCACGATCGAGGCGAGATCAAGGTCGAGGATCTCGCTGAACACGGGCGTCTCGGTGTCGTCGGTACGGAACATGCCCTGCTCGCGGCAGTAGCGCTCCACCAGCTCCACGTGCTCCTCCTCGCGGCCCGTCTGGCGCAGGTACTCGAGGGTGCGGGCATCGACCGGGAAGAGCGAGGCGGTGGCGCCGTACTCGGGTGCCATGTTGGAGAGGGTGGCACGGTCGGCGGCGGTCATCGAGCTGAGCCCGGTGCCGCAGAACTCCACGAACTTGTTGACCACCCCGTGCTTGCGGAGCATCTCGGTGAGGGTCAGCACCAGGTCGGTCGCGGTGGTGCCGGCGGGCAGCGCGTTGTGGAAGCGCACGCCGACCACGACGGGGCTGAGCAGGAACAGCGGCTGGCCGAGCATGCAGGCCTCGGCCTCGATGCCACCGACACCCCAGCCGAGGACGCCGATGCCGTTGACCATGGTGGTGTGCGAGTCGGTGCCCACCAGCGTGTCCGGCAGGGCAACCCTGCGGCCATCGATGTCGCGAACCTGCACGACCCGGGCCAGGTACTCGAGGTTGACCTGGTGGACGATCCCCATGCCGGGCGGCACCACCCGGAAGCCGCGGAAGGCCTGCTGGGCCCAGCGCAGCAGCATGTAGCGTTCCCGGTTGCGCTCGTATTCGCGCTCGATGTTGCGCCCGTACGCCTGGGCGTCGCCGAAGGAGTCGACCTGCACTGAGTGGTCGACGACGAGGTCGACGGGCACGAGCGGGTCGATGCGCCCGGGGTCGCCGCCGGCTCGCTGCATGGCGGCGCGCATGGCGGCAAGGTCGACGACCGCAGGCACGCCCGTGAAGTCCTGGAGGAGCACGCGCGAGGGCACGAAGGGGCGCTCGCGGTCCTCCGCCGGTCGCTTGCCGTCCCAGCTGGTGAGCATGGCCACGTCGTCGTCGCCGGCGAAGGACGCGGCGGAGTGGCGAAGCGCGTTCTCGAGGAGGACCTTGACGGTGACCGGGAGCCGCGACGGGTCACCGATGCCGCTCTCCGCGAGACGGTTGAGGCGGTAGTAGTCGACGCCGTCACCCAGGCTCGCCCGGGCGCCGAAGCGGTCCTCGCTGCTCATCATCTCCGACCTCAGGTTGTTGCTGTGCGTCTGGTTCCCAGCCTCGCCGCGACGCAGCCGCCAGCCTCGATCATCGCAGGCAGCGTCGCCACGACGCCGCTCAACTGGGGGTGGAGATCTGCGCCAGGAACGAGGTCAGGTGGGTGTACCAGCCGCTGAGCAGGAGCAGGCCCAGGGCCGCGGTGAGCACGCCGCCGATCCGCGTCATCGGACCGGCGAGGCGCGCCGCCCGCGCCGGCAGGGACGGCAGTGATGCCCACAGCAGCGCGATGAGCACGAAGGGCAGCCCGAGGCCGATCGAGTAGGTGGCCAGGAGCAGGGCCCCGGTGGCGACGTGGGCGCTGCTGGCGGCGAGCACGAAAGCGGTCCCAAGGTAGGGCCCCACGCAGGGTGTCCAGCCGATCCCGAAGACGATCCCCACAAGGTACGCGCCGGCCACGCCGCGGCCGCGCAGCCGCTCGGGCAGGCTGATACCGCGCGCCCGCTCGAGGATGGGGAGGCGGAGCACGCCGGCGATGACCAGCCCAAAGAAGAGCAGCACGATGCCGCCCACGATCTCCACGGCCCGCTCCACCTGGCGGATCGAATGGCCGATCCCGGCGGCGCCGATGCCGAGCAGGATGAAGATGGTGGTGAACCCGGCGACGTAGAGGATCGACCCGGCCACGAGCCGGCCGCGATTGTCGCGGCGCCGCTCGGGGTCGGCCAGGTCGACCGCCGTGGCCCCGCTCACCGCGGACAGGTAGGCGGGCAGCAGCGGCACCGAGCACGGGGCCAGGAAGGAGGCGAGCCCGGCCACGAAGGTGGCGATGAGCGAGGCGATGCTGACCACGTCAGCCGAAGGTGAAGGTGTAGAGCCGCAAGCCGGCGGGCACGGAGAGGTCGATGACGTGGCGGGCGCCGCGCTCGCCGGTGAGGAGGTGGTAGAGCTGCTGGGCGGCGATGTCCACACCGCCGGCGGTGAGGTCCGGGCCGAGCTGCGCGGCCGGCACTGCGCCGCCGTCGACGCGGACCGTCACGTGCACCGGAGCCGAGGCGTCTGGCCCGGCGACCAGGTAGAGGTCGCGCGCCGAGAAGTTGAGGAGCACATGGGCCGCCGTGGTCGACACCAGGTACTGAGTGTGGTCGGCCCAGCTGCCGCCAAGCACGATGGCGTCCTGCTCGCTGGGCGTGCTGGGGTTCCCGTAGCTGACCGCCTGGCCCGAGCCGCCGTAGCCCTCGCTCTCGCCGAGCTGGCCGCGCGCGCTGCCCGCGTACAGCTCCGGCGTCTGCGTGCTGACGTCGGGGGTGGCGGCGACCGGGGTGGGCGATGCCCTGATGCCAAGCAACGCGGCGATCGCCGACTCGGTGACGTCGTCGTCGCCCTCCCCGTCGTGGATGTAGGCCACGTTGCCGGACTGGTCGATGAGGTACTCCGCCGGCCAGTACTGGTTTCCCCAGGCGTTCCACGTGTTCATCTCCGAGTCCAGCGCCACCGGCCAGGTGACCCCGAAACGCTGGACGGCGGCGGCGACATTGGCGCGCACCTTCTCGAAGTCGAACTCCGGCGAGTGCACGCCGACGATGACCAGGCCGCGGTTGGCGTAGGTCTTCTCGAGGTGCTGCAGGTGCGGGATGGTGCGCACGCAGTTCACGCAGGAGAAGGTCCAGAAGTCGATGAGAACCACCTTGCCGTGCAGTCCATCCACGGTCAGCGCCGGGCTGTTGAGCCAGCCGTCGAGGCCGGTGAACCGAGCCGCAGGCATGCGCTGGTCGACCGGGATGAGCGCGGCGTTTCCCATCCCGGCGGCGGCGCTCGGCGGCGTCGAGCGCACCAGGAACGTGAAGAGCACCGCCAGCGCCGCCACCCCGGCGATCGCCGTCAGCGCCCACCTGTACCGCGACATGCGGCTCACCTTACGAAGAACATTGAGTTGATACGCTGCGCTGACTTCGACGTTTGTGGGAGCGTGCAGTCGTGGAACCGCACAGCGACGGTCGGCGGATCCGTTCAGACAGTGTGCTGCGGTGGTGGAGCAGCCTCGAAGCGGGCCAGCACAGGCCAGGCCATCCAACGCGCTACCTCCCCCTCGCGTTGCTGCTCGCCGCTGCCGGCGTGGGCTCGGCCATGCCGCTGGTGTGGCACCACGTGGTGGTTCCGGCCCACGTCTACTACGGGCCACCGACGGTCGAGGTGGTCAACGGGCTCAGCGCGGCCAGCTGGTTGGTGGTGGTCGCCGGGGCGGCGATCGTGCTGGCAGGTCGAACGGTCATCACGCGCCCTGGTCTGGCGGCCACGTGGTGGATCACGGTGGTCGCCGCGGCGTTGGTGAACGGCATGTTCTTCGACTACTTCGACTGGAACACGCGCGGCGTCTCCGCCGATGTGCATCCCTATTACGGTCCCGGGTTCTTCGTCTGCCTGGGTGCTGCAGCGTCCGCTGCCGTCGCCGCCGTTCTCGCCTGGCGCGAACGAGAGGCGCCGTAACCGCCGGAAGCGTCGACGGCGTGGGTACGGGCTGCTCCCGGAACGGGCCGAAGCCCTTAGGCTGATTGCCGGGACGGAAGCGCTCCCCGCAACAGCCGCAGGAGGATCGGCGTGCCCCGAGCCGTGGGACGGGTGGTGATCGAGGACGTGCGCCCAACGGTGGACGCCGGCGCCTTTCCCGCCAAGGCCGCCACAGGGTTGCCGCTGCAGGTGAGCGCCACCGTGTTCGCCGACGGTCACGACCTCCTCCTCGCCTGGGTTCGCCACGGACCGCCACGCAGGGAGGCAACGCCGCCCGCGTCCAGGCCACCGGCTGGCTGGCGAGAGGTGCCCATGACGGCTGCGGCCAACGACCGCTTTGCGACCAGCGTCCTCCCCACCCGGGTCGGGCCCTGGAGCTTCGAGGTCGTCGCCGTCGTGGACGAGTACGGCAGCTGGCTGCGCGACCTGCGCCTCCGCGCCGACGCCGGGCAGGACCTTGCACTCGAATTCGAAGAGGGAGCCCTGATGGCCGAGCGCCGGGCGGCGCGCGCCGGGACCGGCGCAGCGGACCGGCGATCGCTCACCGGGCTGGCGCAGTCGCTGCGAGCCGGCGAGGCGGCCGATGTGCTCGTGAGCACCGCCGGGAAGCCGGCCGCCGTGGCTCTGATGCAGCGCACCGCGGACCGCGCCGTGGCCGCGACGGTGGGTCCGTTCCCTCTGTGGGTCGACCGCGAGCTGGGCGCCCGATCCGCCTGGTACGAGTTCTTCCCGCGCTCCGAGCGGACCGCCAAGGCGAGGTCCGGGACACTGCGCAGCGCGCGCGCCCGGCTGCCGGGCATCGCCCAGATGGGCTTCGACATCGTGTACCTCGCGCCCATCCACCCCATCGGCGTCGCCCACCGCAAGGGCCCCAACAACAACCTGACCACGGCTCCCGGTGACCCGGGCAGCCCCTGGGCGATCGGCTCCAAGGATGGCGGCCACACCGCCATCCACCCCGACCTGGGCACGATCGACGACTTCGACCTCTTCGTGAAGGCGGCGCGCGGCGCCGGCCTCGAGGTGGCCCTGGACTACGCCCTGCAGTGCAGCCCGGACCATCCCTGGGTCACCGAGCACCCCGACTGGTTCCGCCACCGTCCCGACGGGAGCATCCGCTACGCGGAGAACCCGCCCAAGCGCTACCAGGACATCTACCCGATCGACTTCGACTCCGGCGACCGCGTGGCCCTGTGGGAGGCCCTCTATGACGTGCTCGCCTACTGGATCTCCCATGGCGTGCGCGTCTTCCGCGTCGACAACCCCCACACCAAGCCGTTCGCCTTCTGGCACTGGCTGATCGAGCGCGTGCACCGCGACCACCCCGACGTCCTCTTCCTCGCCGAGGCCTTCACCGCCCCGGCGACCGCGAAGCGACTCGCCAAGCTGGGATTCACTCAGTCGTACACGTACTTCACGTGGCGGAACACCAAGTACGAGCTCGCCGAGTACCTGACGGAGCTGTCCTCAACCGGCATGGTCGACTACTTCCGCCCCAACTTCTGGGTGAACACGCCCGACATCCTCCACGCGTTCCTGCAGCGCGGTGGCCCCCCCGCATTCCGCCTGCGCCTCATCCTCGCCGCGCTGACCGGGCCCTCGTGGGGGATGTACAGCGGCTACGAGCTGTTCGAGAACACCGCGGTGCGTGAGGGCAGCGAGGAATACCTCAACTCCGAGAAGTACCAGCTGCGCTCCCGGGACTGGAACGACCCCCGCTCCCTGGCGCCGATGATCGCCCAGGTCAACGGGATCCGCCGCCGCCACGCCGAGGCGATCGCGCTGCTGCGCACGCTCCACGTGCACCACGTCAACTCCGACCACATGCTCTGCGTCTCTCGTATGAGCGACGATGGCAGTGACGTGCTCCTTGTGATCGTGAACCTCGACCCATACTCGGCCCACGAGGGCACCACCTGGCTCGACCTGGCGGCGCTGGGCATCCCGGGAAGCGCGCCCTTCACCGCCCACGACGAACTCACCGACGCCACCTACACGTGGTGGGGGCCGTCGAACTACGTGCGTCTCGACCCCGCGGTGCAGCCCGCCCACGTCCTCCACCTGCGAGCGCAGCAGTGACGGCCACCGGGCGGCGCAGCAGCGCGCCTGCCGCCGCGTCATCCCTCGTGCCGGCACGGCCCGCTGTGGACGGGGAACAGGTGCACAGACTGCCGGCGTCCGACCCCCTCTGGTTCAAGCGTGCCGTGTACTACGAACTGCTGGTGCGCGCCTTCGCCGACAGCAACGGCGACGGCGTCGGCGATTTCCGTGGCCTCATCGACCGTCTCGACTACCTCGAATGGCTGGGCGTGGACTGCATCTGGCTCCTCCCCTTCAACCAGAGCCCTCTGCGCGACGGCGGCTACGACATCAGCGACTACTACGACGTGCTCCCCGACTACGGCACCGTCGACGACGTCCGCGAGTTCGTGGCGCAAGCTCACGAGCGCGGCATGCGCGTGATCATGGACCTGGTCATCAACCACACCAGCGACCAGCATCCCTGGTTCAAGGAGGCGCGCTCGTCACCGGACAATCCGCGCCGCGACTGGTACATGTGGTCGGAGAGCAACCAGCGCTACCACGACGCGCGGATCATCTTCGTCGACAGCGAGACGTCCAACTGGACGTGGGACGAGCAGGCCGGCGCCTACTTCTGGCACCGCTTCTTCAGTCACCAGCCCGACCTCAACTACGACAACGCGGCCGTGCGCGAGGAGATCGTCAACGTGATGCGCTTCTGGCTGGACCTGGGCATGGACGGCTTCCGGCTGGATGCCGTTCCCTACCTGTTCGCGCGCGAGGGCACCAACTGCGAGAACCTGCCCGAGACCCACGCGTTCCTCGCCGATCTTCGTGCCACCATCGACCGGGAGTACCACGACAAGGTGCTGCTCGCCGAGGCCAACCAGTGGCCTGAGGACGTCATCGACTACTTCGGCACCGAGGAAAACCCGGAGTGCCACATGTGTTTCCACTTCCCGCTGATGCCGCGCAT
>PLWW01000085.1:40040-40215 GCA_003153125.1 Candidatus Dormiibacterota bacterium
GCGTCGGACCCCCGCATGAAGCTCAACCTCGGCATCCGCCGCCGCCTTGCCCCGCTGCTCAACAACGGCCGCCGCCAGATGGAGTTGTTCTGCGGCCTGCTGCTCTCGCTGCCGGGATCGCCGATCCTCTACTACGGCGACGAGATCGGCATGGGCGACAACATCTATCTCGGCG
>PLWW01000116.1 GCA_003153125.1 Candidatus Dormiibacterota bacterium
GCGACGGAGCCGACGGTCAGGATTGAACTGACGACCTACCGCTTACGAGGCGGTTGCTCTACCGCTGAGCTACGTCGGCGCGCGTCCCTGACGCGGGTGGGGCGGAGCCTATGGTACCCGGGCCTCCCCAGCCGACGGTCCCGAACAGCCGGTCACACCCGATCTGTGGCGTGCCAAGCCTCCGCTACGCTTGCCAGTGCCATGACTGAGACCACGTCCCCGCCGAGCCCTGCCGCCCCGAGGATGCTCGACGCCTATGACCCTTCCGCGGTGGAGGCCAAATGGCGGCGCATCTGGGAGGAGCGCGGTGACCACCGCACCGACCTGGAGTCGCCGGATCGCCCCTTCTACAACCTCGCCATGTTCCCGTACCCCTCGGCCGAGGGACTCCACGTCGGCCACATGGTGCCGTACAGCGGCGTCGACATCCACGGCCGCTGGCGCCGCCTCCACGGCGACAACGTCTTCCAGCCCATGGGCTTTGACGCTTTCGGGATCCACAGCGAGAACTACGCCCTGAAGATCGGCCAGCACCCCGCCAGGGTGATGCGCCGCGCGGTCACCAACTTTCGCGAGAACCAGCTCAAGAAGATCGGCGCCATGTTCGACTGGGACCACCAGGTCAACACGTCCGACCCTGCCTACTACCACTGGACCCAATGGCTCTTCCTGCGCCTCTTCGAGGCCGGCCTGGCCGAGTGGCGCGATGGCGGCGTGCTCTGGTGCCCGTCATGCCTCACCGTGCTCGCCAACGAGCAGGTTGAGGGGGGCCACTGTGAGCGCTGCGACTCCGTCGTGGAGGCGCGATGGCTCCGCCAGTGGTATCTGAAGATCACCAACTACGCGCAGGAGATGCTCGACGCCCTCGACACCCTCGACTGGTCCGAGTCCACCAAGCTCATGCAGCGCAACTGGATCGGCCGCCGCGAGGGCGCCCGCATCGTCTTCGACCTCGCGGGCTGCGAGCGCACCGATGTCGCCGTGTTCACCACCCGCCCCGATACCCTCTACGGCGCCACCTTCGTGGTCATCGCCGCCGACCACCCCCAGCTCGAGGAGTTCGTCCCCACCGAGCGTCGTGGTGAGCTGAACGCCTGGCGCAACCGCCTCCCCGGCCCCGAGGCGGAGCCGGATTTCTCGGTCGGCATCAGCCTGGGCTCGTGGGCCATCCACCCCCTCACAGGGCAGCGCCTGCCCGTCTGGGCGGCCCCTTACGTGCTCAACGACTACGGCACGGGGGCGATCATGGCCGTGCCCGCACACGACGACCGCGACCTCGCCTTCGCCACCGCCCACGAGCTGCCCGTCATCGAGGTGATCAGCGGCGGCGGCTCCAACGGCGCCTTCACCGGCCACGGCGTCATGGTCAACAGCGGCGAGTTCGACGGCCTGCCCTCCGAGGAGGGCCGCAAGCGCATCGTCGAACGCCTCGCCACCGCCCGTCGCGGCGAGGCCACCGTGACCTATCGCCTGCGCGATTGGCTGATCTCGCGTCAGCGCTACTGGGGACCGCCGATCCCCATCATCCACTGCCCCAAGGATGGCCAGGTGGCGGTGCCGGACGACCAGTTGCCGGTGCTGCTCCCCGAGGTGGAGGACTTCCGCCCCACGGGCACCGGCGTGTCGCCACTGGCCACGGTGGAGGACTGGGTCAACGTCACCTGCCCGCGCTGCGGCGGCCCCGCTCGCCGTGAGACGGACGTCAGCGACACCTTCCTCGACTCCTCCTGGTACTACCTGCGCTACCCCTCGACGGACTTCGACGACCTGGCCTTCGACGCCGAGCGCACCCGTCGCTGGCTCCCCGTCGACATGTACATCGGCGGCAACGAGCACGCCGTGCGCCATCTCCTCTACGCGCGCTTCGTGATGCGCGCGCTGCGCGGGATGGGCTTGGTCGATGAGCCGGAGCCGTTCAAGCGCTTCCGTGCCCACGGGATGATCGTCAAGGACGGCCACAAGATGTCCAAGAGCCGCGGCAACGTGGTCAACCCCGACGAGTACATCGAGAAGTACGGGGCCGACACCTTCCGGCTCTACCTCATGTTTCTCGGTCCGTACACGGCCGGCGGCGACTTCCGCGACGAGGGCATCGTCGGCGTCACGCGTTTCCTGCACCGCGTCTGGCACGCCACCCAGCTGGCCACCGACCGCGACGAGGCCGACGAGGTACGCGAGCGTCGCCGCCATGGCCTCATCGGCGGGGTCGACGAGGACATCGCCGGCCTGCACTTCAACACCGCCATCGCCCAGTTGATGGCGTTCTCCCACGACCTCGACCAGGAGGCGACCGCGGGCCGCGGCCGTCGCATCGATGCGGAGACGCTGCTGCTCTGCCTGGCGCCGTTCGCTCCCCACATCACCGAGGAGCTGTGGCAACGCACCGGCCACGATGAGTCCGTGCACACGCGTGGCGGCTGGCCGGAGCACGACGCCGCCCTTGCCGCGCGCACGGAGGTGGAGGTGGCGGTGCAGGTCAACGGCAAGCTCCGCGGCACCATGACCGTGGCCGCCGGCACCCCCCAGGCGGAGCTGCGCCAGCGGGCGCTGGAGCTGCCCCGCATCGTCGAGCTGCTCGATGGTGCCGAGCCGCGCGCGGTGGTTGCCGTCGTCGACCGCGTGGTCAACGTCGTCCTGTAGAGACCGGGGTCGCAGCCGCGCCGCTGGCCACCCCGGCCTGCGGCGCCGCGCCCGCAGCGTGCGGGGACGGCATAATCCACCCTCCGCATGAGCAACCTAGCACCCCTTCCTGTGGGCTTCCCATGCCCCTGACGGTCGGCGTCGCCGACGAGGCCCGCGACGGTGAGCGCCGTGTCGCCGCCAGTCCGGCGAGCACGCGCGCGCTCGTCGCCGCCGGTCACGCGGTGGTGGTGCAGGCCAACGCGGGCGCGGCGGCCGGCTGGCCCGACGATCAGTACACGGAAGCCGGGGCCGTCATCGCCGGCTCCGCGGCGGAGGTGCTGGAGAAGGCCTCGATGGTGCTGTGCGTCCGTGGCAGCGGTCCCGGCGCGACCTGGCTCGAGGCCGGCGCCGCGCACACCGTTGCGGGAATGTTCGATCCCCTCAGCGACCCTGCCGCAGTGCAGGCGCTGGCTGAACGCGGCGCCACCGTCTTCGCCCTCGACCTGTTGCCGCGCATCACCCGGGCCCAACCGATGGACGTCCTCTCCTCCCAGGCCACCGTGGCCGGCTACAAGGCCGTGATCGTGGCGGCCTCACTGTCGCCGCGTCTCTTCCCGATGCTCACCTCCGCCGCCGGCACGATCCCGCCTGCCAAGGTGCTCGTGCTGGGCGCGGGCGTGGCGGGGCTCCAGGCAATCGCCACCGCGCGGCGGCTCGGTGCCAACGTCAGCGCCTACGATGTCCGCGCCGCCGTGCGCGAGCAGATCGAGAGCCTGGGCGCCCGCTTTGTCGACCTCGCCGACGTGGCCGCCGGCAAAGAGGATGCCTCCGGGTACGCCACCGGGGCTGACGAGGCGGAGCTGGCGCGTCAGCGCGAGGCCCTCGCCAAGGAGATCGCCGCCAGCGACGTGCTCGTGACCACAGCGCTCGTGCCCGGCCAGCGCTCGCCCATCCTCGTGACCGCGGCCGCGATCGAGGCCATGAAGCCCGGTTCGGTCATCGTCGACATCGCCGCCGAGCGCGGCGGCAACTGCGAGGGCACCGTGGCCGGCAAGACCGTCGACATCAGCGGCGTGCTCCTCGTCGGCGCGGAGAACCTCCCGGCCACAGCCCCTCAGGACGCCAGCCAGATGATGGGTCGCAACTACGCCAACTTCATCCTGCACATCGCCAAGGAGGGCGAGATCAACCTCGACAGCGACGACCCCATCGTGCAGGGCACCCTGGTGGCCCGCGGCGGGTCCGTCGTGAACGAGCGCGTCGCCGCGCTGCTCACCGCCTCAGCCGGGAGCGGGAGCGCCACGCCATGAACATCCAGACCGGCCTCTACGTCTTCCTGCTGGCCTCTTTCCTCGGGTTCGAGCTGATCCGACGCGTGCCCCAGCTGCTGCACACCCCGCTGATGTCGCTCACCAATGCGATCAGCGGCATTGCGCTCGTCGGCTCCATCCTGATCGTGGGCAGCTCGCAGTCCGTGACCACCACTGTGCTGGGGACGATCGCCATCGCAGCCTCGTCCTCCAACGTCATCGGCGGTTTCCTGCTGACCGACCGCATGCTCCGCATGTTCCGCCGGCGCCGCTGATGCGCGACACCATCGCCCAGTACCTGTACATCGTGGCGGGGCTGGCGTTCGTCTTCGCGATCAAGTGGATGACGGCGCCGACCACCGCGCGACGTGGTGTCATCGCCGGCGAGCTGGGCATGGTGATCGCTGTGGTCGGGACCTTTGCGCGTCCCGAGGTGACCCAGTTCACGTGGATCATCGTCGGCCTCGCCGCGGGCGCCGCCATCGGCGTGCCCCTGGCGGCGTTCGTACCCATGACGGCGATGCCCCAGCGGACGGCGCTGTCGCACGCCTTCGGCGCCATGGCGGCCACCCTCGTCGGCATCGCCGAGTACATCCTGCGCCAGCCCCACCTGGATCGATTCACCATGGTGGTGCTCGGCTTCGAGGTGCTCCTCGGCGGCCTCACGATCACCGGCAGCCTCATGGCCTTTGCCAAGCTGCAGGAGTTGATCCGCGGGCGGCCGGTCGTCTACCGGGGCCAGAACATCGTCAATCTCTCGATCCTTGCGATCGCCCTCGCCGGCATCGTCTGGCTGGCAATCGACCCGACGGCGACCATCGTCTTCGCGGTGGTGGTGGTGGCGGCGGTGGCCTTCGGGGTCCTCCTGATCATCCCCATCGGCGGTGCCGACATGCCCACCGTCATCGCTCTGCTCAACTCCTACGCCGGCCTCTCCGCGGTGGCGATGGGCTTTGCCCTTGACAACAAGGTGCTGGAGATCGCCGGCGCGCTGGACGGCTCGTCCGGCTTCATCCTCGCCATGATCATGTGCCGGGCCATGAACCGCAACTTCCGCAACATCCTCTTTGGCGCATTCGGGCAGGTGACCATGACGGCGCACGACGCCGAGGTTGACGACAGGCCGGTGCGCAGCGGCACCAGCGTCGACGGAGCCGCCATCCTCGACGGTGCGCGCCTCGTGGTGATCATCCCCGGCTACGGCATGGCGGTGGCCCAGGCGCAGCACAAGGTTCGCGACCTGTCCGACTCGCTGGAGCGCAACGGCACCCAGGTGCGTTTCGCCATTCACCCCGTGGCCGGGCGCATGCCCGGGCACATGAACGTGCTCCTTGCCGAGGCAGACGTGCCCTACGACCACATGGTGGAGCTGGAGGAGGCCAACGAGCTCCTCTCTCGCGCCGATGTCGCCATCGTCATCGGCGCGAACGACGTCACCAACCCGGCCGCCAAGAACGAGCCGGGCAGCCCCGTCTACGGCATGCCCATCCTTGACGTGGACCGAGCCGGCAGCGTGCTGGTGATCAAGAGGAGCATGGCCCCCGGCTTCGCGGGCATCGGCAACGAGCTGTACTACCTGGCGAACACAACGATGCTGTTCGGCGACGCCAAACAGGTGGTCGGCTCGCTCGTCAGCGACCTGGGCCAGTCCGGCTAGGCCTCGGCAGCCTCTGCCGACTGGCGCAGCACCATCGGGGTGTGGGGCATGTTGTCCTCGTCGAAATCCTCCCCGCAGCGCTCGAACCCCATCGACCCGTACCACGGGGCCAGCCGCGCCTGCGCCGAGATGCGCACCGGTCCCGTGGCCGAGCTGAGGGCGTGGCGCATGAGCAAGCCGCCGAGGCCGCGGCCGCGGTGGCTTTGGGCCGTGACCACCCGTCCGATCCAGGTGGCCTCATCAGTCCCCGGGTACATGCGCAGGTAGGAGACAACCTCTCCGTCGTGCTCGACCCAGAAATGCTGCGTCGAGGGGAGGACGTCACGGCCGTCCAGCTCGGGGTAGGGGCAGTCCTGCTCGACGATGAACGTGTCGACGCGCAGGCGGACGATGTCGTGGAACGTGCGCGCCGAGAGTGCGTCGAAGGTCGCCGAACGGATCGCAGGGGAGGTCACGGCTGGCAGGGTAGGGGCTGTGGCGTGCCTCGGGCGCCCGTCGCGGGGGCGGGCGACCTGCCACGAGTCGCTACGATCCCCAGCCATCGAGATCGAGGACGACGCGGGGCGGCGCAGCGTGCCCGGACCTCGCCTGCTCAGGGGCTCGGCCAACGAGACACTCGCTGCCGAACTGGTCGAGGAATTCAACACAGCCTCGGACACCGAGGCAGCCGTCCGCCTGGTCCTGCACCGCGCGGTCATGGAGACGCGGTCCGATCGAGGCGTGATCTCCTGGATCGAGGGAAGCGAGATGGTGGTCGCCGGCTGCTTCGATCCCGTCGGCGAGCTCGTCCCCGTGGGCAGCCGCTGGCCGCTCGCCGGTGAACAGGTGAGTGCCGTGGCCCTGGCGGAGGGGCGACCGGAAGCGGGCAGCTACAGCTCCCTTGGCGTGGACGTGCCGGACCCGGCCCTTCGCGACATGCACTCGCGCCTCACACACCTCCTCGTGGTGCCCGTCGCCGTCGCAGGCGAGGACGTGGCCATCCTCTGTGTGAGCCGGCGCCGCGCTGAGGAGTTCACCGCCGAGGACGGCGAGGTGCTCGACCTCATCGCCAGCGCGGGCGCCAACGCACTGCGCAGTGCCCACCTGTCCGACCTGCTCGGAGCAGCTCTGCTCGAAGTGGCTGCCGGCCGGGCGGACGCCGCCTCCGTGGAGCGGATCAAGACCGACATCCTCCGCCTCGCCTCCCACGAGCTGCGCACCCCTCTCACCGTCCTCAACGGCTACCTCTCGCTGCTCCGAGCCGGCTTCTTCGGCAGTCTGTCCGAGTCGATCGACCGGGTCATGCAGATCCTGGAGCGGCGAACCGCGGAGATGAACGCGCTGGTCAACGACATGCTCGTCGCCGCGCGTGTCGAGGACCCGCAGGCACCGACCGAGGCGGAGACGCTCGACCTCCGCATCCTGGTGCGCGATGCGGCGGACTCTGTGGCGGCGCGCGCCTCCGACCGGCACATCCTCCGCGTGGAACTGCCGGGGGAGGTGGTGCCGGCCCGCGTCGACGCCGACCGGATCCTGCTCGCGCTGCGCAACATCCTCGACAACGCCGTGAAGTACTCACCGGGCGGGGGCGAGGTGGTGTGCTCGGTGGACGCCGCCGACGGCTGGGCACGCGTCCGGGTCGCCGACCACGGCCTCGGCATCGCCCCCGATGACCGCGAGAAGCTGTTCACGCGCTTCGGCCGCGTGCTGACCTCCGCCAACTCCCACATCCCCGGGATCGGGCTCGGTCTCTATTTCAGCCGCGAAGCGGCCCGCCGCTGCGGCGGCGACGTGGCCCTGGTGGACGGAGAGGAGGATGGCGGGAGCACCTTCGAGCTGAGCCTGCCCCTGGCGCATTAGTCACGGTCGCCCCTGCATCCAGGGAGATCCTCGCGATCAAGAACCAACTGGCGCGGGGGCGTCATCGTCAGCGGGGTAGCGCAGGCCGACCGCTGCCCGCCAGCGGTCCAGGGTGCGCATGTTGCCGAGGCTGTCGGACCACGGCATCTGCCACGCCTCCTGAGTGTTGACGTGGAGTGCCTCACCGACGATGTCGACTTCGAGGACGGCCTGCGCAGCCGAAGCTGGGACATTGATGAGTTCGAGGTTGCGCCCGGGGCGATGCAGCGTGATCGCGTCATGTGCTGTCAGTTGCCACGGATTCTCGACTCGGATCAATCCCTCTGACCCGGCGATGACCAGGCTCCGCTCCAGCCTGCACCGAAGCGCGCAGTCAATGGAGGCGACGACACCGCTGGCGAAGCTCATGGTCGCCGCCGACCAGTCGTCCGTACCCGCATGCGTGTTGATCCTTGCCACCGCGGCCACCATCTCAGGCTCGACGGCGCGCCGCTCGGTGGCACCGGCGATCAGCCGAACCAACGACGCCGCGTAGCAACCCAGATCAAGGATCCCTCCACCGGCCAGGTCCCTCTCTACGAGCCGGCCCGCCTGGGTGTCGCCGATGTCCATCCCAAAGCTTGCGCGCAGAACCCGGGGCTCGCCGACGGCGCCTTCGCGGACAAGCTCGACAAGCTGCCATGTCTGGGGATGCGCCCTGTACATGAACGCTTCCATGAGGAAGACTCCGTTGTCGTGCGCGGCCTTGACAAGCGCCTCGGCCTCCCACGCGGCAACGGTCAACGGCTTCTCACAGAGGACATGCTTGCCCGCAGAGATGGCGGCCAATGTCCACTGGCGGTGCGATGAGTGTGGTGTGGCCACGTACACAACGTCGATGGATTCGTCGCCCAGCAGCTCCTCATAGCTGGCGAGCACGCGCAGGTCGGCAGGCAAGCCGTCGCGCGGAAAGGCGGCTGCACCCTCGCGAGACCGGCTGGCGACTGCGCAGAGACGTCCCGACTGGGAGGCGACGATGGCCCGCGACAGCATTTGCGCGATCCTGCCGGTGGCGAGCACTCCCCACCGCAGCCTGTCGCCGCCGCGTGGTGCAGGGTGCATCAGCCGAAGCCTAGTGGCCCCAGTACCCACGGGGCTATAACTGGGACATGAGCCAGCGCCAAGCGCTCTGCCTGGCGAGGATCCGTGCGGAGGCCGTCGCGTACCGCCCGGGCGTGACCGTGGCTGCGCCATGACGCGACGCACCGGCGCCGTTGCAGAGACCGGCGCTCGGGAGACGTTGACGCCTGCCCGACTGCGCGAAGACCGCCTGCGGCGCGTGGCCGACGGTCAGGGTCTGGTCTTGCAGAGGAGCAGGCCACGTGGGTCCGGCGCTGCCGAGACCTCCGGATGGTGGCTGGTCGATCCCAACCTCAGGGCCGTCGTGTACCCGCCCAACCTGGCCACGGGCGCAAGCGCGTCGCTCGACCAGGTTGAGGCGTGGCTCGTGCAGGGGTCGAAGCCGATGACCAAGCAGCGCTACATCCTCTGGCGGTCCGCGGGGCTCACGACCGACGTCGGCCGGCCGTACGGAAGGACGATCAAGACCGGCCACCAACGCTGACGCCCAGCTGGGTTCCGGTGCCCTTTGGACGGTTCGCTACCGTACAGACNNTGACCTACGCCATTCCCCTTCACGACGACCCGCGAGGTCGGAATCGGCCGCTGCGAAAGTGCTCCGGCTGTGGCCAGCGGTACCCAGCAAGCGACGACGACAGCTGGCAGTTCGTCGATTTCTGACCGCCGCAGGCGGCCGCGACCGGTCGCTCAGACCCGGCGCAACACCACCAGCGAGCGCGATGACACGCGCAGGGGCTTGGCTGCCTCGATGACACGGGCGCGCGCAGGCGGGGTGCCCTGTGCCGTGTTGAGCAGCACCTCCCAGTGGTCGCCCCAGCCGCTCGGCAGCGTCCACAGCTTGTCCTTGTGGTGGGAGTGGACGATGAGCAGGAGCGTGTCGCCGCGAATCCGGTGGCCATCGGCGGTGTGGTCGGGGATCTCGTCGCCGTTGAGCAGCATGCCGAGCGAGCGACGCGACTCATCGTCCCACTGAGCCTCGGTCATCTCAACACCGTGGTCGTCGAGCCACACAACGTCTTTGCGGCGCTGGCCCCTTCCCACCTGGCCGGCGAAGAAGCGCTGGCGGCGCAACACCGGCTGCTCGGCGCGCAGCGCGATCAGGTGCCGCGTGTAGTCGAGCAACTCCCGGTCGGTGTTCTCCCAGTCCAGCCAGGAGGTCTCGTTGTCCTGGCAGTAGACGTTGTTGTTGCCGCGCTGGGTGCGCCCCATCTCGTCACCCGCCACGATCATCGGACACCCCACCGACAGGATCAGGGTCGCCAGGAGATTGCGCTGCTGTCGCTGACGCAACGCCCGCACCGCGGGATCGTCCGTCTCGCCCTCCACGCCGCAGTTCCACGAGCGGTTGTCGTCGCTGCCGTCGTGGTTTTCCTCGCCGTTGGCCTGGTTGTGCTTGTCGTTGTAGGAGACCAGGTCGCGCAGCGTGAAACCGTCGTGCGCGGTGACGAAATTGATGCTGCTGAAAGGAGAGCGGCCATCGCCCTGGTAGAGGTCACTGCTCCCCGTCAGCCGGGCGGCCAGTTCACCGACACCGGCAACCTGGCCGCGCCAGTAGTCGCGTACGCAGTCACGGTACTTGCCGTTCCACTCCGCCCACCGCACCGGGAAGTTGCCCACCTGGTAGCCGCCCTCGCCGACGTCCCAGGGCTCGGCGATGAGCTTGACGTGGGCAAGCGTGGGATCCTGGTGGATGATGTCGAAGAAGGCCGAGAGCCGGTCGACGTCATAGAACTGTCTGGCGAGCGCCGAGGCGAGGTCGAACCTGAAGCCGTCGACATGCATCTCGCTGACCCAATAGCGCAGCGAGTCCATGATCATCTGCAGCGTCGACGGTGAGCCGGCGTTGAGGCTGTTGCCGCAGCCGGTGACGTCGTAGTAGAAGCGCGGCTTCTCCTCGACGAGGCGGTAGTAGGAGCGGTTGTCGACGCCGCGGAAGCAGAGCGTCGGTCCCATCTCGCTCCCCTCAGCCGTGTGGTTGTAGACGACATCGAGGATCACCTCGAGACCGGCGGCGTGCAGCGCCTTGATCATCGCCTTGAACTCGACGACCTGCTCACCCTTGTCGCCGGCGCTCGAGTAGCGGGCCTCAGGCGCGAAGTAGCCGACGCTGTCGTAGCCCCAGAAGTTGCGCAGGCCGTGGTCGACGAGGTGCTGAGGGTCGACGAACTGGTGCACGGGCATCAGCTCGACTGAGGTGATGCCCAGGGTGGTGAGGTGTTCGATCGCCGCCGGGTGTGCGAGCCCGGCGTAGGTGCCGCGCAGCTCTTCGGGGATGCCGGGATGGCGCATCGTGAAGCCGCGCACGTGGGTCTCGTAGATGACGGTGTCGCTCCAGGGAACGTCCGGGCGGTGCTCACCGGTCCAGTCGAAGCTGTTGTCGACGACGACGCTGTGCGGCATGTGCTCCGCGGAGTCCAACCTGCTGATCTGGCCGTCGCCTCTGCCCCACACATAGCCGAACACCTCCGGGCCCCAGCGGACCGAGCCGGTGATGGCACGTGCGTAGGGATCGAGCAGCAGCTTGTTGGGGTTGTGGCGCAGTCCGCGGTTGGCGTCGTAGGCGCCGTGGACGCGGTAGCCGTAGCGCGTGCCCGGGCCGACATGGGGGATGAGCCCGTGCCAGACCAGGTCGGTCTGCTCCACGAGGTCGTATGCGGCCAGCATCCCGCCCGCCTCGTCGAGGAGGATCAGCTCGACCGCCTCGGCATCGGAGGCGAAGAGGGCGAAGTTGGTGCCGTCCTCGCGGATGGTGGCGCCGAGCGGGTAGGAGCGACCGGGCCACGCCGCGATGTTGCCGTCGGTCATGTGTCCCTTTCGAGCAGCGCCACCGGGAATCGGCCGAGCAGGCCCGCGAGCCCAGCCCGGCCGCCACCCACCCGTGAGCCGTCGCAGAGGTTGTGCCAGCCGCCGTCGGGCAACGCGATGATGGTGTCTCTCCACTGGCCGCTCCGCGAGAGGGCGCGGCGTTGTGCGATCGCGATCACCGTCGCGGGGGCTCCCCGGGTGAAGGCGACGACATCATCGGCAAACGCGCCCTCGGCGCGCACCGGCAGGTATGTTCCGAACTCGCCGAAAGCCTCCGGGCGGCGCCGGCGCACGGCCAGGGCGTCGCGAGTGAGGAGCAGCTTGGCGGCGCCGCCGGCGGGGTCGGCCGCCCAGGCGTCGGCCGCCGTCTGGGCGTCGCCCGCAGCCAGCATCGACCGACGCAGGGCGTAGTCAACCGGGCGACGGTTGTCGGGGTCGACGAGGCTCAGGTCCCACAGCTCACAGCCCTGGTAGATGTCGGGGACCCCGGGAGAGGTCAGCTTGAGCAGCGCCATGCCCAGCGAGTTGACACGGCCCCAGTGCTCCAGTGCGGGCACGAAGCCCTCGAGGTCGGCGACAAAGACCGGGTCGTCGAGGACCGCGGTGACAAACGCCGCGAGCGCGGCGTCATAGGCCTCGTCGAGCTGCAACCAGCTGGTCTGGCGCTTGGCCTCGTGTGCGGCCTTGTCCATGTACGCGACAGCGCGCTCCGTGGAGAGAGGAAACGCGCCGACCAGCGTCTGGTAGAGCAGGTACTCCATGGATGCGTCGGGCATGCCGTCGCGGCGGTGGCGGTCGTTCATGGCGCGCCACCGCCGCACCGCCGAAGCCCACTCCTCGGGCATCTCGCTGAGCAGGTCGATGCGGCAGCGCACGTCCTCGCTGCGCTTGGTGTCGTGCGTCGACGTCGCCAACAGCGTCAGCGGCCGGCGCTCCTGGACGTGCGCGTTGCGCGCATGGAAGGCAGCGACGTCGGTGCCGAGGTGAGCCGGCGAGTCGCCGACCTCGTTGCACGAGACCAGGACCAGATGGCGGTAACCCGCCGTGTCCTCAACGCCCTTGGCCATCGCCGTTGCGCAGAGTTGCTGCAGGCGCATCACCAGGTCGCTCTCGGCGAGATGGGTGTCCTCGTCCGCGGTGGCCACATCCTCCGGTTCGCCGAGAACGAACAGGTCGCAGATGAAATCGAGAAGGCGCGGGTCGACCTCGGGCGCGTTTGCCTTGGCCTTGGCGACGGCGTCGCGGACGATTGCGACGTCGGTCGGCGACGGCGGCGGATCGCGGGGGTCGACGTAGGTGCGGTACACAGGGGTTGCGGCGACCAGCTCGACGATGGCGTCGCGCATCTCCGTGCGGGTGTGGTCGCGCTGCGCCGGGTATGCCTCGCACACGTTGGCGAGCAAGCCGGTGATGCGCTCGACGTCGCTGACCAGCACCGAGCGCAACACGTCGCGCTTGCTCTCCAGCGCGGCCTCGGCGAAGTCCGACGTCTGGCCGGTGACCTCCTCGTGGAGGGCCTCCAGGCCGGCACGGCCGGACGGGTCGACGAAGAGGCCGTTGACGTCGGCGAGGAAGTCGTAGCCGCTGCTGCCGTCGAGCGCCCACGGTGGCGGCTCCTCGTCGCGCTGCAGGATCTTCTCGCCGAGGAGCCACGTGTCCGGCGTCGTGGCCTCGCGCAGCCGCTGCGCGTACTGCAGCGGTCGCCGCAGACCGTCGATGTGGTCGACGCGCAGGCCGTCGACGTCACCGCGGCGCACCAGGTCGGACACCAGCGCCGTGGCCGTCGCGAAGACGTCCTCATCCTCGATGCGCAGCGCCACCAGCGTGTTGATGTCGAAGAAGCGGCGGTAGTTGACCTGCTCGACCGCGGTCTGCCAGCGCGCCAGGCGATGGTGCTGGTCGTTGAGGATGCGGTCCAGGGCGGCGACGTCGCTGTTGATCCCGTTGAGAACGGTGCCAACGGCCGGTCCTGCCTCGCCCTCGAGAAGGGCTGCGGTATCTCTGCTCAGAGCGGCGCGATCCGTCGCGCGTGTCCGCCTCGTCCCAGCGTCAGTTCCCGCCGGCAGCCCGGCGATGCGCGCCCCCAGCGCCACCGCCACCGGATGGTGGCTGGCCGCGAGCAGCGCTGCGATCGTCTCCACTGACAGCGGATAACGGCTGTCCGCGTGGGCGATGAGGATCGTGCCATCCTCGCGGACCAGCTTGATCAGGCCGTCCTCGAGGACGCGCCCCACCTGGTCTTCGAGGACCGGCAGCAGAATGCGGTGGCGCTGCCGCGGCTCGTCCGCCTCCCAGTCGATGTCGAAGAACGCCGCGTACGGCGACGCTGGCCCGTCGGCGAGCACGTCCCACCACCACACGTTGCGGCGGTCGGCGACCGACATGTGGTTGGGGACGATGTCAAGCACCTGGCTCAGGCCGTTTGCGTGCAACGCGTCGCACATCGCACGATATCCGTCCACTCCGCCGAGGTCGTCGCTGACCCGGGTGGGATCGACGACGTCGTAGCCGTGGGTGCTGGCTGCGGCCGCCTGCGTGTATGGCGAGCAGTACACGTGGCTGACCCCGAGGCCGGCAAGGTACTCCGCCTGCTCAGCGACCGCTGCGAAATCGAAGTCGGGGCGTAGCTGCACCCGGTAGGTTGCACGTCGCTGCGGCGGCGCGGAACGGTCGTCGAGTGTCATCCGCTCACAATCACGTGAGTCTCTGCAGACGTTGAATCATCGAAGTATGAGGGTGTGGTCACCGTGAACCCCTGTCGCGTCTGGGCGCCCCGGGCATCGCATGTCGAGCTGTTGACACGCGATCAGCGCCTGCCCCTCGAGGCGGTGGCGGGCGGATGGTTCGAGCTTGTCGACGGCCACCTCGAGCCCGGTGATGACTATTCGTTCATCCTTGACGGCGGCTTGCCGCGCCCCGACCCGCGCTCGTCGTGGCAGCCGCAGGGCGTGCACGGCCCGTCGCGCGCGATGGACCGCGACGCGTTCGTCTGGACGGACGCGTCATGGCGCGGACGGTCGCTTGGCGACTGCGTCGTGTACGAGCTGCACATCGGCACCTTCAGCGATGCCGGCACTTTCGACGGCGCCATCGAGCACATCGGCGCGCTCGTGGACCTCGGTGTGGGGGCGGTCGACGTGATGCCGGTGGCAGCGTTCCCGGGAGCGCGGGGATGGGGCTACGACGGCGTCCATCTCCACGCGGTTCACGACGCCTACGGTGGCCCCGCCGGGCTCAGCCGCTTCGTCGACGCCTGTCACGGCGCCGGCCTGGCCGTGGTCATGGACGTCGTCTACAACCACCTCGGCCCGGACGGCAATCATCTGCCGGACTTTGGCCCCTACTTCACCGACCGCCACCGCACGCCGTGGGGCGAGGCCATCAACTACGACGGCGCCGACAGCGACGAGGTGCGCCGCTTCGTCGTCGACAACGCACTCATGTGGCTGCGCGACTACCACTGCGACGGCCTGCGCCTCGACGCCGTGCACGCCATCGTCGACACCTCGGCCATGCACCTTCTCGAGGAGATCACCGAGGCGGTCCATGGCCTGTCTCGCCGCCTCGGCCGGCCCCTGTGGGTGATCGCCGAGAGCGACCTCAACGATCCTCGCGTGGTCACCGACGCGGCCCAGGGAGGCCTCGGTTGCGATGCCCAGTGGAGCGACGACTTCCACCACGCGTTGCACGCCACCCTGACCGGGGAGACCAGCGGCTACTACGCCGATTTCGGGTCTGTCGAGGCCGTCGCCCGGACCCTGCGCGACGTGTTCTTCAACCCCGGCGGATACTCAGCCTTCCGCAGACGTCGCCATGGACGGCCGGTCGGCGACCTCGCAGGCACGCGTTTCTTGGGCTACATGCAGACGCACGACCAGGCCGGCAATCGCGCCCGGGGCGAGCGCAGCGCCGCACTGATGTCGACCGGGAGACTGCAGATCGCCGCTGCCCTGGTCCTGCTCGGGCCCTTCGTCCCCATGCTCTTCGCAGGGGAGGAGTGGGCGGCGTCGACCCCGTTCCAGTACTTCACAGACCACCAGGACCCCGAGCTGGCGCGGCTGGTCTCGGAGGGCCGCCGCGGCGAGTTCGCCTCCTTCGGATGGGACCCGTCGTTGATCCCCGACCCGCAGGACCCGGCCACCTACGAACGGTCGAAGCTGCGCTGGGTGGAGCGCGATGAGGAACCGCACGCCACCGTGCTGCGCTGGCACGCCGACCTCATCGCCCTGCGCTCGCGCACGCCGTCCCTGCGCGACGGCGACAGAAGCGCCCTCGAGGTCGAGTTCAGCGAAGCGGGACGCTGGCTGGTGATGCGCCGCCCTGGCGTGAGCGTCGCCTGCAACTGGGGAGACCAGGCCGCGGATCTTCCCGTGCCGGCGTCGGCCGTGGCGCTGAGCAATGGTGACGTGGCGCCGTCGCCAAACGGGGTGGCCGTGCTCCCCGACGGCGTGGTGGTGGCACTGACCTGACCTCATCGACGCGGCGGCGGCGCGTCAGCCGGCGAGCCGCCGCCGCGGAGGCTAGGCGAGGGTTGCGCTGAGCCCGGTGATGCCGGCCTCGCGGAGCAGGGCACGGGTGGCGGTGACCCGGCAGGCAAGCATCTCGAGGATCTCGTCGAGGCGGTCGCGGAGTTCGGAATTGAGCGCGATCGGGTGGTTGTCGATGTCGCGGAGGAGGGCGGAGAGGCGTACCGCCTTCTGGTCGATGTGGGCGACGATCTCATGCGGGCTCTCGATCGTCGCGGCGATCTGGCTCGGCTCCATGCAGATACCTCCGTGGTGTGCCGCTGCGGAAACAGCCGGCCCCGGCGGCCGACCCAGTCACCTCCTAGCCTAGGCGTCGTGCGCTCCGCTCGCAAGGCCCGTGATCCCGCGCGACGTCGCCACCGCCCGTGCTCGGTCGCGACGTCCCTGTAGACTGGCAGGCCACCGGCGGAAGGCAGCCTGCGCGGATGGCGGAACCGGTAGACGCGCGGGACTTAGGATCCCGTGGGGCAACCCGTCCGAGTTCGACTCTCGGTCCGCGCACCATCGTCGCAGTCACCCTGGGAGCCCACCGTGAGCACAGTCACCCCGCCCACCGACACCTCAGACATCTCTGTCGCAGTGGAGCGGCAGCCGGAGTCGCGTGTTCAGATGCGCGTCGAGGCGCCCGCCTCCGAACTGGAGGCCGCGGTCACGGCGGCAGTGCGCCGTCTCGCCGGGCGGGTCCGCCTCCCCGGCTTCCGCCCCGGCAAGGCTCCTGTGGCGATGGTCGAGCGCGCCGTGGGCTGGGAGACGGTGCGCCAGGAGGCGATCGACGCCCTCATCCCCGCGCTCTACTCGCGCGCCCTCGAGCAGACCGGGGTCACCCCCGTCGAGGATCCTCAGCTCGACCTCGAGCCGGTGGATCGCGGCAACCCGGTGGTCTTCACCGCCACCGTCACGGTGCGGCCGGACGTCGTCCTCGGCGATTACCACGCGCTGCGCGTCGACGTCCCCTCCACGGAGGTCACCGACGAGCAGGTGGAGGAGATGGTCGAGGAACTGCGTCGTCGTCACGGCGAGCTGGTCGACGTCGACCGTCCTGCTCAGGCCGGTGACGTGCTCCGCTGCTCGCTCGTGATGCGCCGCGGTGAGGAGGTGGTCAGCGGCGACGATGAGAAGGACCGCGACCTCGACCTCGACCGCGAGCGACTGCTCCCCGGCCTCGCCGACGCGCTGATCGGGCTGACCGCGGGCACGGAGCGGTCCTTCCAGCTGATCCTCCCGGAGGACTTCAGCCAGGAGGAGATGAGGAACGCAACAGTCGATGTCGACGTCAGTGTCAGCGCGGTGCGCGAGCGCATCCTCCCGCCGCTGGACGACAACCTTGCCGCCCTGGACGAGCACGGCACCACGCTCGACGAGCTGCGTGCCCACTACCGCGCCCGCCTGGAGGAGATCAGCGCGGAGCGTGACCGCGAGGCGCTGGAAGGGGCGGCACTCGAAGCGCTGCGCGACCACGTGGTCATCGACCTGCCGGACTCCATGGTGGAACGCGAGATCGACCGCCAGGTCGGCGAGCTGCAGGTGCGCCTGGAGGCGATGGGGATGCCGCTGGACCGCTACCTCGAGTACTCGGGCTCGAGTCTCGAGAAGCTGCGCGGGGAGCGCCGCGAGGCGGCCGTGCAGCGCCTCAGGCTGGAACTGGCCCTCGACGCGCTCGTCGAGGCCGAGGGCATCGAGATCGACGAGGCGGCCGTTGTTCGCGAGGAGCAGCGCCTCGCCCAGGGACGCAAGCTCACCGCTCAGCAGCGCCGCTCGCTGCATCGCGGCACCCACGTCGACCTCGCCCGCCACGCCGCCGGTGACCGGCTCATCGAGATCGTCCGCGGCGACGGCTGAGCTCGGAGATCCCCTCAAAGCGGGGATCCGCGTGTACGCTGCGGCAGCCGTGTGGTGGAATTCTCCCCTGCGTTCCCGTCCCACCCGCCGGCCCGACGGTGGTTGCACCCTCGTCAGGTCCGACGACGACCTTCCTGCCGCACTCGTGGTGCCTCTCCAGGATCCGCCCAGCACCGCCGCCCAGGACCTGCGCGCCGCCGCTCTTCTCGCAGCGCAGATCCATGCCGACGGCCCACCCGTGGCCGGTGCCGCGGCTGCCGCGGCGGTGCTCCGCAGGCTCACCGCTCCCACCGACCCGCGCCGTTTCCAGGCCTGGCTGCTGCAGGGCCTCTACCACCGCATGGCGGGCGCCGAGGCGCGCCGCTCGCAGCGCACCGACGCCCTGGCGCGAGCCCACGAGGTGCGCGCGCGCAGCCTGTTGCGCCTCGCCGCGACCAGCCCTGACCGCCTCACCGCCCGCAGGGCGCGAGTCGCGCTCGTCCGCCTCGCCGGCGCCCCCACTCGCTGACCGCGCAGAGGCCGATGGATCGCAGGGTCGTCCCTATAATGACCCGACCATGACACGCGAAATGACCGAAATGACATCGACACCGCAGAACCTCATCCCGATGGTCGTCGAGACAACCAACCGCGGTGAGCGCGCCTTCGACATCTACTCGCGACTCCTCAAGGACCGCATCATCTTCATCGGTACGCCGATCGATGACCAGGTCGCCAACGTTGTCATGGCGCAGCTGCTCTTTCTCGCCGGCGAGGATCCCGAGAAGGACATCATGATCTACATCAACAGCCCCGGCGGTTCGGTGTACGCGGGCCTGGCGATCTACGACACGATGTGCTACGTCGAGCCGCGTGTCGGCACCATCTGCATGGGCATCGCGGCATCGATGGCCGCGGTGATCCTCGCCGGTGGAGAGACGGGAATGCGCTTCTCGCTCCCCAACACGCGCGTGCTCATCCACCAGCCCTCCGGCGGCTTCAGCGGCCAGGCGGCTGACATCCAGATCCACGCCCAGGAGATCCTGCGCGTGCGCCGCCGTATCGACGAAATCCTCGCCCACCACACGGGCAAGCCGATCGAGGTCATCAACCGCGACTCCGACCGCGACTTCTTCATGAGCGCCGAGGAGGCCAAGGCATATGGCCTGATCGACGAGATCATCCGGGGCAGGCCCCGGTCCGGTGACCCGGCGGCCAAGGTGGAGAGCAACGGTGGGGCCCCTCGCGTGGCTGATGACGGCCCCCAGGCGGGGGGCGGCTCGGCGACGCGCTGACCCGGACGGATGTCGATCGGTTCGTTGCATGAGAGCAGGCGCGACCGCGACGGGGCCGTGGTACGGTGACCGGCGATGACTGAGCGGGACGACAGGCGGCGACACACTCGCTGCTCCTTCTGCGGCAAGGGCCAGGAGCAGGTGCGCAAGCTCGTGGCCGGCCCGGGCGTGTACATCTGCGACCAGTGCATCGACCTCTGCCAGGAGGTCCTCGAGGAGGACAACCGCTCCACCACGCAGAAGCGCGGCAAGGGGGGGATGATCCCCAACCCGCAGGTCATCGCCGCCTCGCTGGACCAGTACGTGGTCGGCCAGGAGCACGCCAAGAAGGTGCTCTCGGTGGCGGTGTTCAACCACTACAAGCGCATCGCCCACACCAAGACGAACGGCGAGGTCGAGCTGCAGAAGTCCAACGTGCTGCTCGTCGGACCCACCGGCTGCGGCAAGACACTGCTGGCGCAGACGCTCGCCAAGATCATCGACGTGCCGTTCTCCATCGCCGATGCCACCTCTCTGACCGAGGCGGGCTACGTCGGCGAGGACGTGGAGAACATCCTGCTGCGCCTCATCCAGGCCGCCGACTTCGACATCTCCCGCGCCGAGCGCGGGATCATCTACATCGACGNNAGATCGCGCGCAAGTCGGACAACCCCAGCATCACGCGCGACGTCAGCGGCGAGGGGGTGCAGCAGGCGCTCTTGAAGATCCTCGAGGGAACCGTGGCCAACGTGCCGCCCCAGGGGGGTCGCAAGCATCCCCACCAGGACTTCATCCAGATCAACACGACCAACATCCTGTTCATCTGCGGCGGCGCCTTCGACGGCCTCGAGCGGATCATCGAGCAGCGTGTCGGCAACCGCACCATCGGCTTCAACAGCAAGCCCCACGGCAGCCGCAACAAGGAGACCACGCGCATCCTCCGCGAGCTGCAGGCCCAGGACCTCCTCAAGTACGGGCTCATCCCCGAGTTCATCGGCCGTCTGCCCATCAATGTCTCGCTCGACTACCTCGACGAGGAGGACATCATCCGCATCCTCACCGAGCCCAAGAACGCGTTCGTCAAGCAGTACGAGAAGTTCTTCGCGCTCGACGACGTGCAGCTGGTCTTCCACGAGGGCGCGCTCAAGGCGATCGCCCAGAAGGCGCTGGCGCGCGGCACCGGGGCGCGCGGTCTCAAGTCGATCATCGAGGACGTGCTCCTCAACAGCATGTTCGAGGTGCCCAGCCGTCCCGACATCAAGCGTTGCGTGATCACCGAGCAGTCCATCACCGACGGCGTCGAGCCGCTCCTGCTGACAGAGGAACCGACCAAGCGAGGCGCCGCAGCCGGCGCCGCGGCCGCCGAACAGTCCGCGTAGCCCGTCCATGACCCTGCGGGGCCGGCTGGGTGCGCTCGCCATGATCGTGGCGCTTCTTCTGGCGGCGTCGGTGGTGTTGCTCCTGGCGTCGCGGACCGCCGGTTGCGCGGTGGCGGCGCCGCGGCCTTCCCTCGCCCCGGTCCTCCGTGCCCTCGGCGACTTCGACCAGTCCTACGACGTCACCGACGTTGCCACCCTCGACGACGCCGCCGCCCGCGCCGCGGGAGCCCTGCACACCGACCTCATCGGCGCCACGCCCCAGGACGCCGTCGCCGTGGCAGCCGCCCAGCCTGGAGCGCCCGACGCCGTGGTGGTGCCGCTGCGCTCGCCGGCGCCATCTTCGAACGGGGAGGCGCCGCTGGTGGGGCTGGTCGTGTTCCTCCGCGACTGCCAGGGGGGCGCGTATTTCGACACCGTCGAGGACGACGCCGCGCTCCAGCCGGCTCTTCTCCAGTTCCCCTCGGTGACCAGTGAGCAGGCGGCGTTGCGACTGGGCTCGACAGCGCTGCGCCTCGCGTACACCACGTCCCCGCTGAGGCCGGAGTGGGTGACCGCCGCGCCGCCGGCGCGGTCGCTGCCGGCGCGCTGACGCGGCTGCCGCACCCAGCGCGGACGGCTGCACATAATCGCGCGACGTCGACCGCGTGGAGGAGGGAACCGGCATGCGCCTCCGGCGACTCACCGCCGTGGTGGCGACCCTCGCCGCCGTCACCGTGGCGGGATGCGGCTCCGCCGTGCCGTCGCCGTCCCCCTCACGAGCCGCCGGCGCGGTCACACCGTCGACTGAGTCCGCCGGCGGAGCGATGGCCGGATTCCTGGCCGCTGCAAGAGCCAGGGACAGCCGAGGCGTCAGCCAGTGGCTGGCGAGCTCGATCGACAGCACCGACCTCGCCGACCTGACCACCGTGTACGGCGGCTTCGGCAACGGGGAGAGCCTCTTCTGGGAGGTGTCCGGCCTACGCGTCACGGCCGTGACGGTGGTCGACGCGACCCATGCGGACGTCACCCTCAACGGCCCCGTCGTATGGTGCGGCGGCGCGGCCCGCGCCGATCCCTCGGCGACCTGCAGCGAGGTCACGAGCGTGTCCGGGCTGCGCAACACCTACATCGCCCTCAGGGTCGGCGGCACCTGGAAGGCCGACATCGATGTCGATGCCAGCAGCAGCCTGAGCGGCAACCCGGGGGTGCCGAAGACACCTGCCGCGCCGTCGGCGTCACCCACCTGAGCGCGCCGCAGGCCGTTGCGGGATCCCCGCGCCGGGCGGGCGGCTCCGGGGAGCCTCCCTATACTCGGCCAGCGATGGACAAGGCCTTCGACCCGCGCACTGTCGAGCCCGCTTGGCGGGCGCGCTGGAGCGACCTCGGGATCGGCGTGGCCGACCCGTCGTCGTCACGCCCGGCCTTCACCATCGCGCTGCCCCCGCCCAACATCACCGACGTCCTCCACCTCGGCCATGCCATGGGCTTCTCCATCCAGGACACCCTCGCCCGCTACCACCGCATGCGGGGATACGAGGTGGAGTGGTGCCCCGGAACCGACCACGCGGCCATCGCCACGCAGAACGTCGTCGAACGGCAGCTGGCAGCCGAGGGGACGACCAAAGAGGCGCTGGGCAGAGCCAACTTCCAGCAACGCGTCGACGCCTGGTACGAGGAATACGGCGGCCGGATCTTCGAGCAGATGCGCCGCCTCGGCTTCACGTGCGACTGGACCCGCCTCCGTTTCACCCTCGACGAACAGTACGTGCGCGCCATCCGCACCGTGTTCAAGAACCTCTTCGACGCGCAGCTGATCTACCGCGGCCCGCGCATCGTCAACTGGTGCCCGCGCTGCCTCTCGGCGATCAGCGACGAGGAGATCGACTGGCGCGAGCACACCGATACGCTGGTGCACCTTCGCTACCCGGTGGACGGCGGCGACGACATCGTGGTCGCCACGGTGCGCCCCGAGACCATGCTGGGAGACAGCGCGGTGGCCGTCTCTCCCGGGGACCAGCGCTACGCGGCGCTGGCGGGGCGCACGGTGACCCTGCCGCTGACAGGGCGCGTCGTGCCGATCATCGAGGATGCCGCGGTCAGGCCAGAGTTCGGCACCGGCGCACTCAAGGTCACGCCCGCGCACGACCCCACCGACTACGACATCGGCCAGCGCCACGGGCTGCCCATGATCACCGTGATCGCCACCGACGGCACCATGGACGTGCCCGACCTTCCCCAGTTCCACGGGCTCAGCGTCGACGCAGCGCGTGTCGCGGTCACCGAGGCGCTTCGCGCCGCCGGGGCGGTGGAGAAGGAGGAGCCGTACGTGCACGAGGTGGGCCACTGCGACCGCTCCGGCGACGTCCTCGAACCGCTGATCAGCGCGCAGTGGTGGGTGCGCATGGAGGAGCTGAGCGAGCCCGCCATTGCCGCCGTCAGGTCCGGCGAGACGACGTTCCACCCGCCTCGCTACACCGACGTCTACCTCGACTGGATGCACAGGATCCGCGATTGGTGCATCAGCCGGCAGATCTGGCTGGGGCATGCCATCCCGGTGTCGACATGCGCCAACGGCCACGTCTTCGCGTGGATCGAGCCGCCGACGTCGTGTCCGGTCTGCTCCGACATGACGCTGACCAACGACCCCGACGTGCTCGACACCTGGTTCAGCAGCGCGCTGTGGCCCTACGCGATCTTCGGCTGGCCGGAGAATACCGAGGACCTGGAACGGTTCTACCCCACCGACGTCTGCGTCACCGCCCGCGACATCATCTTCCTCTGGGTGGCGCGGATGATCTTCACCGGCCTGCGCTTCACCGGGCGCACCCCCTTCCGCGACGTGGTCATCACCAGCACCGTGCAGGCGGTCGACGGCACCAGGATGAGCAAGTCAAAGGGCAACGGCGTCGACCCCCTGGAGATGATCGACGAGCACGGCGCCGACGCGGTGCGCGCCTGGGCGGCGGCGGTGGGAACCGGCGGCCAGGACGTACGCTTCAACAGGGAGCGCATCGAGAGCTACCAGCGCTTCGCCAACAAGATCTGGAACGCCACGCGCTTCCTGGTCACCCGTCTCGACGACGGCAGCGGGCACATGGCAGCGCCCGCGTCGGCGCCCCCGCTCGACGACCTCCGCCCTGAGGACCGTTGGATGTTGTCACAGGTGGCTGAAACTGTCGCGGCGGTGGACGAATCGCTGCGCGCCTACCGCTTCCACGAGGCCTTGGAGCGCCTCTATGAGGTCACCTGGCATTCCTTCTGCGACGTCTATGTCGAGATGATCAAGGGCCGCCTGCACGACGACGCGCCCGCCGTGTCGCGGGCCGCCGCGGCGCACACGGCGATCGCCACGCTGGACACACTGCTACGCCTGCTCCATCCCTTCATGCCGTTCATCACCGAGGAGTGCGCCCAGCGCCTCCCCGATCCCGCGCCAACCCTGCAGCGCCGCGACTGGCCGGAGGCGGCCGCGACGTGGAGTGACGACGTGGCCGGGGCGCAGCGCGCGGCCGTGGACGAGCTCTTGCAGTTGGTTCAGCGGGTGCGGGCGCTCCGCGACGAAAATGGCGTGCCGCGCAACCAGCGCCACCGCCTTCAGTTCAGCGGTGGCGACCCCGCGGTGGCTCGGGAGGACAGAGTGAGACTGCTGACGGCCCTGGTTCCGGTGGACATCCTGGACGGTGACCTGGACGGTGGCGTGACCGTGGTCGCCGGCGATCTCGAGGCGCGCTACCTCATGGACGGCGGCGAACGGGAGCAAGCCCGAGCCAGGCGCCGGCTGCTCGAGCTGGAGGCCGCCATCGCGCACCTCGGGACCCAGCTCGCCAACGAGGCGTTCGTGGCCCGCGCCCGTCCCGACGTCGTCGCCGCCGCTCGCCGCCGCCTCGATGAGGCTAGACGAGAGAGAGATGCGCTCAGCGCGGGGGAGGCACATCCGTGAGGGCCATGCTCGGACTGGCCGTGTCGCCGCTCCAGCTGGGCATCGCCGCCGTGGGCGGCTACGTCGTCGTCCTCTGGGTGGCCACGGCGTTCTTCGTCTGGCGCGACGCCCGGCGTCGCTCCTCGTCGCTCCTGTTTCAGGCCTTCGCGCTCCTCCTCGGCTTCGTGCCCCCGTTCCTCGGCGCGCTCGTCTACCTCGTGGTGCGCCCGCCGCGCACCCTCGACGAGGAACGCGCCTTTGCGCTCGAGGAGCAGAGCCTCCTCGACGTCGACCGCGACGCCATCCCCGTGCGCCCCTGCCCGTCCTGCGGCAAGGAGATCGAGGCGGAGTTCATCGTCTGTCCCCATTGCCGCACCCAGTTCGCGCGGCGTTGCCACAGCTGCGATCGTGTTCTGCGCTTGGGCTGGGCGGTGTGCCCCTACTGCGCGGAGGAGGTCGGTCACGCACCGCTGGGGCGCGCCACACGCGCCGGCTGAGCGCATGCCGTGGTGAGCGCGGGGCTGCGCCTCGTCCTGGCTGTGGCCGTGCCGCTGTTCGGGGCGGTGACCGCGCACGAGGTGCGCAGCAGAAGCCGCCTCAGTGTCGCCGTCGCCGCGGGGTCGATCGTCACGTGCGCCGCCCTGACCGCGACGATCGTCTCGGGGGTGTCCGGCGGTGGCGTCGTGGAGCGAAGCCTCGGCAACGCCATCCCCGGCGTCGACCTCACCGCTCGCGCCGACACCGCCTCGGTTGCGGTCATCTTCATCGCCTGCGTCGCTGCTCTCCTCGCGGTTCCCCGCCAGCGTGGCAACGGCGAGCGCCTCGCCGGCCTGCTCCTCTGCCTCAGCGGCACCGTCGCGGTCGCCGCGGCCGGCAACCTCGTGCTGGTCGCGGGCGGAGTGGAGGTGGTGGCGGCCGGCACCCTGCTCATGCGGGGGCAGCGTGGCCCCGGTTCCCGGTCGGCGGCGATCCTCGCCTGCCTGCTCGGCGCCGCGGGGCTCGCGCTGGTGGCGGCGTCCGCGCAGCTGGTCTCGGCCGCCGGTAGCAGCGACCTCGCGCTGGTGTCGCCGGGGGCGATCGGTGGGGCGCTGGCCATCCCCTGGGCACTGGGCGGGGCCGCCCTGATGCTCGCCCCGGGGCTGCTCGGCCAGGGCGCTGGCTCACCCCCACGCGACTGGGCGGCGGTGGGGGCGCTGCCCTCGGGGTACCTGGTGTTGCTCCGCCTCCAGGAGAGCGCCGGCGGCCAGCTGCCTGGCAACGCCTCCGTCGCCCTGGCTGTCACCGGTGGCGCGATGGCGCTCATCGCCGCCAGGAGCGTGCGCCGGGCCCTCAGCCTCGCTGCCGCGGGCCGCGCCGGCATCGCCATGTTCACCGGCGTGCTGGTCAGCCTCTTCGGCGGCCCGCTGGCGACCGGTGGGACGGTCCTGGCCGGCCTCTTCCTGGCAATCGAGCTTGCCCTTCTCGCGTCCTCCTCATGGGGACGCCCCCCATCGGGGTGGACCGCCGCCTCCACCGCCGTCGCCGCGCTGCCCGGCGGGCTCGCCTTCGCTGTCGCTGCCGTCGGGCTGGGCACGGTCGCCCACCGCGGTGTGGTCGCCCTCCCCCAGCTGGTCGTCCTCTCGGGCGTGCTGGCTGTCGCCGCCGTGGGCGTGGCGCGGGCCCTCGCCGTGCCCCGGCGGACCTGGCGTCCGGTGCTTCCGGAGGCCGTCCTCGCCGCTGCCGCCGGGCTGGCCGGCGGCCTGGTCCCCGGTCTGGCGTTGCGGTTCGCGGCGGCGCCGTTGGCCGGCGGCGCCCCGGGCATCGACCTGGACGCCGGCTCCCTGGCCCTGCCCGGTGGCGGCTTTGCCGGCGGCTACGTCGCGGTGGCGGCGGTGGTCGTGCTCATGGCAGCGGCCGCGGCCATCGTCGTCGCCGGCGAGGACCCGATCGCAGAGGGGGTGGCGGAGCCGCGCGCCCTGCCGGCTCCGCCCATCGGCGGGCTCCTCACCCTGCGGCGTCACACAGCCCCCGCGGTGCGCATCGCCGCCCGGTTCGTCGACAGCCTCGACGCCTGGCTGGAATCGCAGCCCCAGGTGCCGCTGTTCATCGGCGCCGCCGTGCTCGCGGTCCTGCTGTTCCGCTGATGGAACCCAACGAACCTCTGCTGGCCGCCGTCGGGTTCCTCGCCGCGGTGGTGGTGACCTTGGTCGACGGGCGCAGGGCGGTGACCTGGGCATCACTGGCTGCGGCTCTGGGACTGGCGCCGTCCGTCGCCGCGTCCTACGGCGCCGACGGGGCGGTCGTGCTGCTCGCGGCGGCTGTCGCCGCGGGCGTTGCCGGGGTGCTCAGTCACGCCGTCGCCGGACGGCTCCCGCGCGTCGCCGGCGTGGACGCCGGCGTCCCGGTGGTGGCGGGCGTGGAGGGGTTGTTCGGGCCGCGAAGCATCCGCGTGGCCACCGCGGTCCTGGTGCTCCCGGCAGCCTCATGGGTCAGCTTCAACATCCCCCTGGGGTCAGCGTCCACGATCAGCGGGGTGCTGTTCCCGGCCGCGGTCGTCGGCGGCTGCGCGGGCATGCGCCTGCTCACCGCCCGCACCGTTCTCGACATCGCCGTCGGAGTCGCCGCCCTCGGCATCGCCGTTGCGGCCGCCTGGTTCCTCAGCGCCGGGGTGGACACGCTCTCGTCGGCGGCCACGGTGGCCGCGCTCGCCCCCGGAGCGGCGATCACCTCCGGCTGGCTGAGGGGCCGCCACCGGGCGGTGCGGCGACCGGCGCAGACCGCATCGTGAGCGTCGCCCCCGTGGCGATCACCTGGGCGGTGGCCGGCCTGCTCGGGGCGATGCTCCTGCCCTGGACGCACCGGCGGCGGCTGGCCGCGCTGGTGCCGCTCGCCGCCGCCGTCGCGGCCCTGGTGTCACAGGGCGGAGGCGCTGATCTCGTCGCGGCGTCGGCGGCAGGCGGGCTCGTCCTGGGCCGGCCCGCCGCCGGCCTGGTGCTGCTCAGCGCTCTGTCCGCCGCGGTGTGTCTGCTGCTCTCGCCGCCGCCGGACAGCGGTGACGTGCTTCTCACCGCAGCCTGCGGAGCACTGTCCGCGGTGGCCCTGGCGACCGGTTCGCCACTGATCTGGGGGGCATGCTTCGTTGCCGGCGCCGCCCTCTTCGGGGTGCGCCTCGTGGCCGCCGCGCCGGCCCGGGCCACGCTTGCCGCGGCGCGGGTCGGCACCCTCGGCGCCGCCACGCTCGTAGCCGCGTCGCCGTTCCTGCCTGTCGACGCCGCCGCGGTGCCGCCGCGCGCGCACCTCGCCGCCGCCCTCCTCGCCGGGGGGATCGCCGCCGGGTTCGGGCTGATGCCGCTCGGGGGCTGGGTGACAGGGGGCACGAGGCTGGTCCGTGGAGCGGCGATGGCGCCGTGGTCGCTGCTGCTCCTGCCCGCGCTGCTGCTCAGCGCCCAGCCCCTCGACTCAGTGCTGCCCGCCGACGGGCGCATCACGTTCGGGGCCATGCTGCTGCCGGCCGGCGCGGTCAGCGCCGCCTGGGCCGCCGCTCGCGGCCTCGGCGCTGCGGATGGCGACCGCTACACGCGCGTCCTTCTCGCCGACCTCGGCTTGGTGGCGATGGGCCTGGCCACCCCGCAGGCCGGGGCTCGGCTGGGCAGCCTGCTGGTGATGCTGACCCACCTCTGCGTCGGTCCCCTCCTGCTCCAGCATCCGGCGTCGGCCGGAGCGCGGCCCCGCCGTCTTGCCTGGGCGGCCCTGAGCGGCATCCCGCCCAGCCCGGCCTTCTGGGGGCGCTTCGCGCTGCTCACCGCCCTGACCACCGCGTTCGGGGGGCTCCTGCTCGTGGTGACGCTGCCGGTTGCCGGGGCCATGCTCGTGATCGCGCTGCGCGCGGCTATGGCAGCGGCGTCGGCGGCGCCGGCCGGCACGACCCGCGCCCGGGCGGTCAGCCTCGCCGCCTGGGTGCCCGCCCTCGCCGCGGTGACGGTGGGCCTGGTCCCCGGCGCCGCACTCCGCGCCCTGCTCGGGGTTGCCTGAATGGACCCCACCGGCCTTCTCGACGCCATCCTCGCCGTGGCGGTCTATCCCGGCGGCCTGTTCCTGGCGCTGGGGGCGCTGCTCCACGGCCGCCTCGCCGGGCGCCGTCCCGTCGCCGGCGCATCCCGGGCGATACCCGCCCCCAGCCTGCTGCCGGCGCTCGCCGCGACGGTGGCCACCGCCCTGCTCCCCATGGTCGGCTCCCCCGTCCTCCGCCTGCCCCCGGGAACCGGTGTCGCCCCCAACGTCGTCGTGGTCCTGGTCCTCCTCGCGGTCGCCGTGGACCTGGGTGGGGCGTCGCGCCCAGCCTCGCTCATCGCAGCGGCGGCCGCCGCCCCCGTGCTCGCGCTGGCGGCAGCGGCCAGCACGCTGGGGGTGGTGACCATCAGCGCCGCCGGGGGCGCCGACGGCCTGGCGGCGAGGTGCCTGGCGGCATCCATCCTGGTCGCCGCGGCCGCGATGACGGCGGGCGGCCGGGCAGCGTCGGTGGTGGC
>PLWW01000091.1 GCA_003153125.1 Candidatus Dormiibacterota bacterium
TCCTCGGTGCCGGGCTCGGCCTCGGCGGCCAGGCCACCCAGATGCCGGCGCCCGGGCCGGCGCCGCCCGCAGCCCCCGGCTTCGCGGGCGGCGGCAGCGGATACAGCGGGCCGCCCGCCACCGCGGAAGCGCGGCTCTGCGCCGGCTGCGGGGCGTCCCTGCCGCCCGGCGCTCGGTTCTGCGCCGCCTGCGGGCAGCCGGTCGAGACGGCGGCCACCGTGCCTCCATCCCCTCCGCCCGCCGCCCAGTCCTGACCGCCTCGCTGCGCTGCGCTCAGTCCCAGCGAAAGCGCCAGGTGGCGATGGCGAAGGTCACCACCGCCCAGCCCGCCAGGACGAGGCAGTCGAGCGCGATGGCGTCAAGTCCGACGCCGTCGTTCATGACGCGGTGCAGGGCGTCGGTCAGCCAGGTCAGCGGCAGCACATGGACGGTCGTCTGCAGCCATCCCGGGAGGGTGGTGATCGGGAAGAACACCCCGGAGAGGAACATCATCGGGAAGGCGACGAACGTTGAGAGGCCACGGGCGGATTCGCTGGTCCGCGCCGCGCTGGTGAGCAGGAAGCCGATGCCCACGAACGCGGCGACGCCGAGGAGCATGGGCACGGCGGCCACGAACCACGACCCGTAAGTCTTGGCCTGGAAGAAGAGGAGGCCGATCGCGGTCAGCACGATCAGCTGAAGGATGACCGTGAGCGCCCCGGCCGCGATCTGCGCGCCCAGGATCTGAGCCGGTCGCAGTGGCGTGGCCCGGAAGCGGCGCAGGACGCGGCGCGCGCGCAGGTCGGCGAGCCCGATGGCGACGTAGTTGATCCCGCTCTGCAGGATGATGTAGGCGAGCATGGCGGGGAGGAAGTAGTCGATCGCGGTCACGTTGTTCACCGACGACGACACCGGGGTCGCCAGCGTGACTGGGGGGGCGGCTCCCCTGGCCGCGAAACCGCTCAGGACATGACCCAGGATCTGGTCGGCGATGGAGGCGGTCGACGAGGTCTGGCTGGCCTGGATGGGCACCACGCTCACCCCAGGCGCGCCGGGGGTGGTGAGGGCGGCGCCGAAGCCGTGCGGGATCTCGACGACCACGTCGACGTGGTTGTTCCTGAGGTCGTCGATCTCGGCGGCGCGCGTGCCGGTGTTGACGGTGACACCTTTGATACTGCGCAGAGCCGCGACGAACTGCTGCGACTGCGTGCTCCCGTCGTGGTCGACGACGCCATAGGTGACGCTGAAGTTGCTGCCGCCGAACAGCTCGCCGAAGATGACCATGAAGAGGACGGCGAGACCGAGGGTGAAGAAGAGCGCGATGCGGTTGCGCAATCCCGCCCGCACCGTGTTGACGGTGAGCGCGCGAAACGCCCTCACGTGCGCAGGCTCCGCCCGGTGAGCGCGATGAATACGTCTTCGAGGGTTCCCTGGCGGACGCGCAGGTCGCGGATCCCGGCGATGTGGCCGTCGTCGCCGCGGCGCAGCCAGTGGGCGTCGGGGTCGAGCAGTTCGCGGAGGACGCGCTCCGGCGTCCGCGTCGACACCGCGACACGGCCGTCGACGCTCACCTTGTCAACGCCCTCGATCTTGGCGATCGCCTCCTCGTCCACGCCGTGCGGCGCGTCGAACTCGATCGTTGTCCCCGGCGCGTGTGCTGCGATGAGGCTGGCAGGGGTGCCGAGGGCGACGATCCTGCCGTGGTCGATCACCGCGATGCGCGAGCAGAGGCGCTCTGCCTCCTCCATGTTGTGGGTGGTGAGCACCACCGTCTTGCCACGCCGGCGCACGTCCTCGATGACGTCCCAGATGTTGAGGCGCGCCTGCGGGTCGAGGCCCGTGGTGGGCTCGTCGAGGAAGACCACGTCGGGATCATTGACGAGGGCGAGCGCGATCGAGAGGCGCTGCATCTGCCCTCCGGAGAGCTCGGTCGCGTAGGTGGTTGCCTTCGACTCGAGGTCGAATTCGCGGAGCATGTCGTCGGTGGGGCGCGCCGTCGGGAACAGCGCCCCGAAGAGATCGATCGCTTCGCGGACCCTGGTCAGCGGCGGCAGGGCCGTGGCCTGGAGCTGCACCCCGATGCGCGTCTTGATGGCGCGCGCCTCCCGGACCACGTCGGAGCCGAGAACGGTCGCCGATCCCTCATCGGGTTCGCGCAGGCCCTCGAGCATCTCCATGGTCGTGGTCTTGCCGGCTCCATTGGGCCCCAGCATTCCGAAGATCTCGCCGGTCTCGACGCTGAACGAGATGCCATCGACGGCGACAAGCGCGCCGTAGCGCTTGAGAAGTCCGTTGGCACTGATCACCGGCACGCCGCGAGTATGCCGTGCCGGCCTCGGCCGACGGCCGACGGGACGAACCCTGCGGCTTTCGCCTCCACAAACAGGGAGCGCCGCGACCCTCTCGGTTCGCGGCGCTGTGTAGGGGGATCCTGGGGGGGACCTCTCGGTCACCACGATCATGGCAGCGAAGAGTCGCGGGCGGTCGCACCAGTGTGTGCGCGTCGGTTGTGTTCGCGTAACGTGATGGTGGCGAGCGCCGGCGTGCCCGCTCAGGTCGGGCTGGGGGACGCCCCCGTGGTCACCCGGGGCGCGGGCGTTGCCAGGCCCAGCTCGATGACCGTCTGGCGGTGGGCCAGGATGAAGGCGTCGTCCGGGCGCGTCCCACCCTCGCGACCGCGCACGGTGAGGATGTCGAGAAGGTTCTGCACCCGCCATTCCACCGTGATCTCGACGGCGGTGAGGCCATCGCTGGTCACCGCCGTGGTCGTGGTCGCATGGGCCTCGTCGCCCAGTGAGCCGGTTGACACCGCCACCGCCCCGGGGGCCGCGTCGAGCCGGCTGACGTCGGCGCGGTACACGTCCCCTGCCCCGGCGGTGGACGCGAACCGCTCGACGCCGTCCTTGACCTGGACCGGTCCATCGGCGAGCACCAGGCTGCCGACGCTGCGGAAGAAGTCCTCGGAGGCGCCGCCGAGGAACCCCGCCGCAGTGAGGTGATGGGCTGCGGACCGGTTGGTGGCGGTGATGTCAGCCACCCCCAACGGGTGCGGCGCGGTGTCCAGGATGAAGTCCGGCGACACCATCTGGTCGATGCCAAGCAGGTAGGAGGCCGGCTGGCCGTGGAGCAGGGGAGAGGCCGCCGGCGCGGTGGCCCCGCAGCCGGCGATGATCGTCGCCACGCACGTCGTGACGCCCCACCGCAGTCGCACCGCTCAATCTTGGCGGATCGCCGCGACGATGCTGCTGCGGGCGGCGCGGACCGCCGGCACCGCCGTTGCGATGATGGTGCCACCGACCACCGCGCTGACCACGGCGATGGCCGTTGTGACGGGGAAGGCAAAGCTCGGTGCGAAGCCGGGGGTGGCGATGGCGCGGAGCATGCCCGCCACCACAGCACAGCCCGTCACCACCCCGATGATGGTGCCGCTGACGGCGAGGATCCCCGCCTCGGCGAGCACCATCCCCAGGGCCCCGCCCCGGTCGAGACCGACCGCGCGCATGACGCTCAGGTCGCGCGAGCCCTGGCGGATGTTCACGACCAGGGTGTTGACGACGGCGGTCATCGATGTCACCAGGGCCAGGATGGCCACCGCCGCGAGGAGCCCGAGCGCCTGTTGAAGAGCGCGCTGGGCGGCGCCGCGGATGCTGTCGACGGTGACGGCCGAGAGCCCGTACGAGGCTGCCGTGTCCATGACCACGGAGGTGTCGCCATTGGTGACCACGTCGAGGTCATCGAAGCCCGCGGCGGTATCGCCGAAATAGTGGACGGCCACGTTGCTGTCCATGATCAGCGACTCCTGGCCGTTTCCCGACGGGAAGGAGTGGTCGACGATGCCGGCGACGAGAAAGGGCACCGTTCCCCGGCTGGTGACGAGCGGGACCGAGGCTCCCACCAGCCACCCGTGCGCCGCCGCGAACGCGCTCGGGGCCAGCACCGCCGCGCCGTTGGACACGGCCCGAAAGGCATCGGCGCGCGACGGGGTGGTGACGTCCAGGCCGCCGCCGGTCTCATACGCGGGGCTGTTCACCGCGGTGACGCCGATGATGCTGCCGCCGGTGGCAACAGAGAGGAAGCGCAGGGGCAGAGCCGCGCGGACGCCCGGGGAGGCGGCGATGCCAGCGGCCACCTGGGCGGTGCCGGTGACCGGGCTGCGCATCACCACGTCGCCGGTGAAGAGGTGCGACACCCATGCGTTGCCACCGTCGATCGCCCCGGTGGCCAGGGCGCTGACCGCCACCGCGCTGGCCACGCTGATGGTCAGACCGGACAGCGTCAGGGCTGTGCGGTTGCGCCGCCGCACCAGGTTGCGCGCGGCCGTGCCCGACCGCGGCGACACTGTCGACGCCATGTTGCCCACCAGGCCAGCCACCCATGGTGCCAGGACCGGGAGAGCGCAGAGCACCCCGGCGATGACCAGGACCGTCCCGATGGCTGCGGCGCCGCCGTCTCCCAGGAGGAACAGCAGCGCCCCGGCGGCGAGCGCCGGCGGCGCCAGCGCGAGGGGAAACGTGCCGAGCCGCTCGCGGTCAGGGCCGGGGTGGGCGCGGAGGCCGGACAGGATGGCGCGGCGGCCGCCGGCCAGGGCCGGGACGATGGCACCCGCGGCCGCTGCGGCCACGCCGACGAGCACCGCGACGAGAACCTGCCAGGGACCGACGTCGAGCGGCAGGCTGGGCAGATCGGCGGGCGCCGCGCGGGCTTGGAGGAACCCGGCAAGGACGATGCCCACAGCCACACCGACCGGGATGGCGGCGGCGATGAGGATGGCCGCCTCGGACATGAAGATCCGGAAGACCTGCCGGGCCGAGGCACCCGCAGCGCGAAGCAGGGCTGTCTCGCGCCGCCGTTCGCTGGTGGCCAGCGCCACGCTGTTGGCGGTGGCCCCGGCCCCGACCACGAGGCTGAGCACGGTCACCATGAGCAGGAGCGGCTGCACCTCGCCAAGCGGGGAGCCGGCGCCGGCGCGCGGGTCCACGGCGGTCACGGCCGGCCCCAGCGCGGCGCGCACCAGGTCATCGACGTGAGACGCGTCGGCGCCGGGCGTCAGGTGCAACGCGACCATGGCGGTGCGCAGCCCCAGTGAGAACTGGTCGAGCATGGCCGTTTCGGTGATGAACACGCCGTCGCGCGCGAAGCCGCCGAGGCCGCCGCCGTTGCTGAAGCCGACGATCCTGAACACGTCGGGCCCGGTGGCCGTGGTCAATTGGAGAGTGCTGCCGAGCGCCAGGGGCCCCCGGTGGGTGGTTGCCGCCAGCGAGGCGGCGAGGCCCTCGTCGAGCACCACCTCTGAGTGGCTGAACGGCGAGGGCATGCGCCCTGCGGCGAGCGACAGCGGGCGCAGGGCGACACCGCCGTCGCGGAGCGCGAGAACGTTGACGACGGTGCCGGCGACGTCGGCACTGTCGATGCGGGCGACGACGCTCTTCTCGTACAGGGGCACCGCTGCGCTGACCCCGGCCAGCCTGCTCAGCTGCGCCGCCGCCTCCGCGCTGAGCCCCGTCCCCGCTGCGACGCGCACGTCGAGATCCGCGCTGCCCGCCGCCGCCTGGGCGGCCGCGCGTGACTCGGCGTCGAGCCCATTGGAGGTCACGGACACGCCGAGCACCACGGCGATGCCGAGGGCGATGGCGATGGTGGTCAGAAGCGCGCGGAGCGGGCGGCCACGGATGGCACGCAACGCCAGCGCCCAGGAGAGGCTCACAGGCCCAGCCGGGCCAGCCGGTCGACGAGGAGCCCCACCGCCTCCGGTCCGCCGGTCTCTTCGCCATGAGGCAGACGCACCTCATCGACGATCTCGCCGTCGCGCATCACCATGACGCGCCCGGCGTGGGCGGCGACGCGGGCGTCGTGGGTCACCAGCACGGAGGTCTGCTGCTCGCTGCGGCAGAGGTGTCCGAGCAGGGCCATGACCTCGCGACCGGTGGTCCAGTCGAGGTTGCCGGTTGGCTCGTCTGCGAGGAGCAGCACCGGAGCGGCGGCGAGGGCGCGGGCGATGGCCACACGCTGCTGCTCTCCGCCCGAGATCTCCTCGGGACCGTGCCCCTGCAGACCGTGCAGGTTCAACTCGTCCATGAGCAGGCTGACCCGCTCGGCGATGGTGCGGGCGCTGACCCCGCCGTCGCGATGCCGTCGCGAGCCCTCGTTGCGCAGCCGCAGGGGGAGGGCGACGTTCTCAGCAGCGGTCAGGTTGGGGAGCAGGTTGTAGGACTGGAACACGAAGCCGATACGGTCGCGGCGGAAGGCCGAGAGAGCCGCGTCGGCCAGGCTGTACAGGGACCGGCCGTCGATGGTCACGCTGCCGCCGTCCGGCGGCTCCAGGCCGCCGAGGATGTGCAGCAGCGTGCTCTTGCCGCAGCCGCTCGGACCCATCAGGGCCACGAACTCGCCGCGCTCGACCTCCAGCGACACACCGCGCAGCACCTCGCGCGGTGGCCGGCTGATGCTGTAGGTCTTGCGCAGGTCGTCGGCGATCACGACGGCGGTTCCCGCCGGTGCGGCGGGAGAGGCGGTGGTCATGGGATGGATCCTCGATGTGGCGACGGTGCGACGTCCCGGCGGCGGTGGTCGGCGGCATCAGGTCGGAACGATTCAGGCGATGAGGAAGCTCTCCAGCACCGACTCCACCGAATTGAAGAGGAGACCCCCCTGGTCGCCCAGCAGCGGCGGAAGGATGAGCGTGGGCACCGCGGTGGGCGTCGCCGTCGGCACAGCCGTGGGCACCGCCGTGGGCACAGCCGTGGGCACCGCTGTCACCGCGGCAGGCGGGATGGCGGGAGCCGGGGGAGCAGCACTGTTGCGGGTGGGTCGGGCGGTGCTGGACGGCCTCGGCTTGGGCGGCGGCGGTGGTGACGCATGCAGCTGGGCGAACTCCTCAGTGAACATCCAGGCGCCCGTGTAGCTGCCCCCGCCGCCCGTCCACCCGGCCGCGCCCGAGTTGTCCGACCCGATCCCGAGGTCCGTGTAGTTGCCATTGAGGATGTTGGACCGGTGCTCAGGGCTGGCCATGAACGCGCCGTTGATGGCCGACGCCGCCGAGGAAGCGCTCCCGTAGGTGTTCCAGCCGATGTTCTCGCCCGCCGAGAGGTAGCGGACGCCGAAGGCGCCCATCATCGAGAAGACGAGCTGACCGCAGCCGAGGATGGGATGGGCGAAATAGTTGCGCTGGATCATGTCCACGGCGCGGCCGTTGACCGCGAGGCCGGGGCAGCCGGTGTACCTGGCGCCCTCACCGATGGCTCCGAGGGTGCTGTTGTGGTTCAGCGAGCGCACCCCGTTGCTGGTCCGATCCTGGTTGAGGAGGCTGAACAGGTCGGCGTCCGCGGTGCCGTCGGCGTGGGCCACGGTGGCTGTGCCCGCCGCATGCACGGCGGCGACACCGAGGCCGGTGAGCACAGCAAGGGAAGCGACGGTGATGGCGATGCGCCGCCACGATCTCCCCGGGGGCGCCGATGCGGGATCCGCCGCGCGGACCAGCGCCGCGGTGCGGCTGAGCTCGTCCCATCGAGCGTGCTCGGTCGCGGACCTCGTCTCCGTCATCCGGTCAGCAATACCCCACCCCAGCGGTGATGTGTCGCAGCGGTAACGGTTCGTAACCGGGATGTCGGGAATCCGTCGACAGCCGGGCGCGACGCTCGTCAGGGCAACGGTCTGTGCGTGAGCTGAGAGCCGCCTTGACAGGATCGTTGCACGGACCGCGCCCGGCTGCGAGCGCGGCTCGATAGCCTTTCCAGTGAACCAGATTGCGGAGGAGACGCCCCGGTATGTCGCTACTCGACAGGGTCCAGCGGAAGGCTGACGGAGACGAGACCCAGAGGTCCCAGCAGGGCAGCGAGACCGCCCGCCCTGCCGATCGTGCGCCATCGCCCGCACCGCCCCCCGGCGACGCCGACGTGCCCGTCATCCACCTCGCGGACACGGCCAAGGCGGCCACCGCGCCCACGGGATGGCAGGTCCGCCACGCCCCTCCCGGCCACGCGCCGGGCGGCGGCGGCGGATCCGCCGCCGCCACGCCGGCGCCCGCTCACGCCCCACGACCGGCCATCGGCGTTGCCGCAGCCGGCACACCCCACCCCGATGCGCCGGCTTCGCCTCCGGCCGGCCTCCCTGGGATGACCTCGCTGCGGGACCGCGCCGCCGCCTCAGACTCGGGGGCACGCAGCGGGGCACATGAGGCCCCGGAGGCACAGCGCCAGTCGTCGCTGCTGAACCGCACCGGGATGGCCCGCGGCTCGCTGGCCAAGCCCGGCTCGGGCAACCTGTACTCGCAGCTGCGCGGCAAGGTGCACCAGCGCCTCGTCGAGGAGCTGGCCGGCAACACCGACCAGTCCGCCGCCGAGCATGTGCGCCAGCGGATCGCGGAGCTGGTCAACGAGCTGTCCGGCGAGATGAACCTGACCATGACGCGGCACGACAAATTGCGCGTCATCGACACAGTGATCGACGACGTTCTCGGCCTCGGCCCGCTCGAGCCGCTGCTCCATGACCCTGAAGTCACCGAGATCATGATCAACAGCGCCAAGCAGATCTACGTTGAACAGCACGGCAAGCTGAGCCTGAGCCCGGTCACCTTTGAGAGCACTGAGCAGCTGATGCAGGTCATCGACCGGATCGTGAGCAGCATCGGCCGCCGTGTCGACGAGTCGTCGCCGATGGTGGACGCGCGCCTCAAGGACGGTTCGCGCGTCAACGTGATCATCCCGCCGCTGGCGCTGCGTGGCCCCACCGTGACCATCCGAAAGTTCGCCAAGGAGGCGTTCACAGTCGACGACCTCGTGACCTTCGGCTCGGTCACGCACGACATGGCGCGCTACCTTCGCGCGTGCGTCCGCGGACGCCTCAACGTCGTGGTCAGCGGTGGCACGGGCTCGGGAAAGACCACAACCCTCAATGTCCTCTCCGGCTTCATCCCCGATGACGAGCGCATCGTCACGATCGAGGATGCCGCCGAGCTGCAGCTTCGCCAGGCACACGTGGTCACCCTGGAGACCCGCCCGGCGAACATCGAGGGCAAGGGCCGGGTGTCCATCCGTGAACTGGTCATCAACTCCCTGCGCATGCGGCCCGACCGCATCGTCATCGGTGAGTGCCGCGGCGGGGAGGCGCTGGACATGCTCCAGGCGATGAACACCGGGCACGACGGTTCGCTGACCACCCTGCACGCCAACAACCCACGCGAGTGTGTCGGCCGCCTCGAGACCCTGGTTCTCATGGCCGGCGCGGAACTGCCGTCACGCGCCATCCGCGAACAGATCGGCTCCGCGGTGAACATCATCGTCCAGCAGGATCGCCTTCGCGACGGCACCCGTAAGGTGGTCAGCATCACCGAGGTGCTCGGTTGCACGGGGGGAGAGGTGCAACTCCAGGAGATCTTCACCTTCCATCAGACCGGCATCGACGAGGATGGCAAGGTGGAGGGCAGCTTCACGCCGACCGGGGCTGTGCCGCACTTCCTCGAGCACCTCAAGTCGGAGGGCGAGACCCTGCCGGCAGAGATGTTCCAGCCCCTGCACATCGTCGAGGCGGTCGAACAGGACTGAGCCGGGCCGAGGTCGGCCGCGCCGGCCACGCCTTCGGATGTTGGCGCCGTTTGAGGTCGCGCGATTCACAGTGGAATGAGTTGCCTGCGACCTCGGCGCGCGTGCGGAGCGGGGCGAATGCTCGAAGGGTGTGGCCACGCCGGGACTACCCGGCGCGCTGCTGCTGCTGCTGGATCAACTGCTGCTGGAGCAGCTGGCGACGATCGGGGAAGAGCTGCGCCAGGCGCGGCGGCAGTGGCACTCCCATGTCGAAGAGCTTGTCGATGATCTGGGGGCGGATGCCCGTGGGGTTGAACTCGCCGACGATCTGACCGGTGGACGGGTCGGCGCCCTTGGACTCGAACCTGAAGATCTCCTGCATGGTGATCGTCTCACCCTCCATGCCGACGATCTCGGTGACCGAGGTGACCTTGCGCGATCCGTCCTTGAGACGGTTGAGCTGGATGACCAGGTTGAGCGCGCCGGCGACCTGCTGGCGGATGGCCTTCAGCGGGAGGTCCATGCCGGCCATGAGCACGAGCGTCTCCAGGCGGGAGAGCGCCTCGCGCGGGCTGTTGGCGTGGATGGTGGTCAGCGAGCCGTCATGGCCCGTGTTCATCGCCTGGAGCATGTCCAGCGCCTCACCGCCACGGCACTCGCCGACGATGATGCGATCGGGGCGCATGCGCAGCGAGTTGGAGACGAGCTCGCGGATGGTGATGCGACCATCACCGTTGACGTCCGCCGGCCGTGACTCCATGCGGCAGACATGCTCCTGGTGGAGCTGCAACTCCGCAGCATCCTCGATCGTGACGATGCGCTCGTCGACGGGGATGAAGCTGGAGCACACGTTCAGGAGAGTGGTCTTTCCTGTGCCGGTTCCACCGCTCACGACCACGTTGGCCCGGGCCAGGACGCACGCCTGGATGAACGCCGCACCCTCCTGGGTCAGGGTGCCGAAGCCGATCAGGTCGCTGACCTGGTACGGGTCCTTGCTGAACTTCCTGATTGTCAGGATGGGTCCGTCCAATGCCACGGGAGCAATGGCGGCGTTGACGCGCGAGCCGTCGAGGAGGCGCGCGTCGCACAACGGAGAACGCTGATCAATTCGGCGTCCGACTGACGAGACGATCGTGTCGATGACACGGAGGAGGTGCTCCTCGCTATCGAAGCGGATATCGGTCAGGAGAATCTTCCCCTTGCGCTCGACGTAGACCATCTCATGCCCATTGACCATGATCTCGGTCAGGCTGTCGTCGTCGATGAGCGGACGCAGCGGTCCGAGCGCCTCGAGGTAACGGGGATCGATGCCTTTGGCGGCGGTTGCAATGCTCACGCTGAGACGACTCCTCTGGAGGTGATGGACGGGATACGCTTTCTCCGCCGATTCTCTCCGCGCACGGTCGAATCTCGACGGAACAGAACCGCTTTGCGACACGATCTTTTCCGTTCGCGAAGTCGGGCACGGATACGATGGGATGGTCGAACCAACCTGGAGAACATCCGAATGCCGACTGACACGTTCACCGTCGAGCACGGTGACTCCCAGCCTGCCAAGGGCGCCGAGTTCTCGGTGGACGACCTGACCTTCGCGACGCCCGACCTCGGCCGCGAGCCCGCCGCGCGCCCGCGCGGTGCCGATGACGAGCTGGATTTCGCCCTGGCCCCGCGCCTGTTCGAGGAGCGCCCGGCGCATCGCGATCGCGGTGCCACACCGGCGCCGCCACCGCGGCCGCTGTCGCCGGAGCCTGCACCCGGACCCCGCCCCGTCGACACATTCGTGATCCGCGAAGCACACGACGGCGTCCCGGCGACCCCCGTGGATGCCCTTGTGGTCGGAGCCTCACGGCCGGCGCTCGACGCCGCCGCGTTGGAACCCGCTCCCATCGCATTCAGGGTCAGCTCGTCGACCGGCAGGCCCACTGCCCGGGAGACCGAGGAGCCACCGTGGACGGTGCGCGATGCCAAGCCTCCCCACGACACGGCGCCGTCGCCCCGCGGCTGGGCGACCAGGGCGACCTCGGCCGGCACAGATCGGTCGGCGCACATGGCCTTGCTGCGCCTGCGCGAGGAGGCGGTGCACGTGAGCTGGACGTCGGCGTGGATCGCGGTCAACGCCGCCGCCCCCGGTCTCTCCAGGAAGCCCGCCGCCTAACGGGTCCGGCTGCCGGTCCGCTGCTGCATGGTGGCGTAGACGGCATCGAGGGTCGGTCGCTTGCCGGTCCGCAGCAGCTCCGCGACGACGTCCGGGTCGATGCCCCCGGGAGCCGCCAGCGCCGCCGCCTTCGCCGCGTCCTCCGCCGCAGCCTTGGCAATGTGGAGGCGGTCCTTGAGCCTCTCAACCCGAGCGATGAGCACGATGCACAGCAAAGCCAGCACGATCGCCAGGGACCCGACCGCGATGACCGGTTGAGTGCGCACTGAGTCGATGATGTGCTGCAGGCTCATCTGCCGAGCTCAGACGCCACAGAGCACCTCCGAAGCCCTGAAGTGCATCTCCCGTCCCATGGCTCGGACGACGGCGCGCTCGTGTCCGGGGATCTCCATGGCGCCGATGGCGGCGATCGTCGACACAAAGTCGTCGACGCCGGCCCGTGCCGACCTGATCGCTGACACGACCAACGCCGCGTCATCGGACCCGAGCCAGGTCACGGCGATCTCGATCAACTCAGTGCGGAGCGCGTCGATGTCGATGTCGAGACGCGGCGCCACGAACTCGCTCGCCTCCCGCGCTTCCACACGCTCCATGTCGGTGGGCTCCATCGCCGCCTCGGCACCGTCGCTGTGCTCGCCGAAGGCCGCGATGAGGGGTTCGTCCACCTCCGCGTCGCTGCCGGTCACCTCTGCGATGACCAGGTCGTCGCTCACCGCCTGGGGCGTCTCGTCGGCGACCAGTGCCGGGATTGACACGGCCGCATCGCCGTCGAGTTCGGCTGTGGTCTCACCACCTGCCTCTGCCACGGATGGCTCATCGATGCCTGCGCCCACGGACGGTTCGTGGTCAGCAGTTGCCTCGGGCTCCTCGACAGCCATGGCTGCGGTGGGCTCCTCGACTATCGGTGCCGCGGCGGGCTCCTCGACGGCCGTCACCGCGGCGGGCTCCTCGGCAGCCGTGGCCGCGGCTGCCCTCCTGGCGGCGGTCACCCGGGATGGCCTCCTGCGGGCGGTCACCGCCTGCGGCTCGTCGTCGGTGGGCTCCGCCGTGGCGGCGGGACCGGCATCACCGATCACGGTGACCCGCGCACCGGGAGAGTGGAGGAGGTTCCAGAGGGCGGCGATGCTCTTCCCCGGCCACGGGTGAGCCGTTGTGAACGCGCCCACCAGCGAGCCGCTGCGGAAGAGGGCCACGCCCGGGTCGGCCGACGCGACGAGCAGGGCGCACGTCCGCCCCGAGGTGCGCATCTCGGCGACGAGGTCGTCGGTGTGCAGCCAGGCGGCCGGGAGGCTGGGGCCGAGGCGAGGCCAGCGCCACAGCATGGGCAGCACGGAGGCGAGGCGGGCGTCCTCGCTGACGTAGGCGGTCAGCGTGCCCGTGTCCGACCTCATGAGGGCGTGGGCAGCGTCATCGCCGACGAGCCCCTCGTGCGCGCTCACCCAGACGGCGTCGACGATGGTGCCATCGGTCACAACTGCCGCCGCGCGAGCGGCGGCGCCGGTGAGCACGAGCAGTGAGTTCGGCATGCGCGGCACCACCGCCTTGAGGTTGGACACGTTGGCGATCTCGTCGGACCAGAGCGCCGCCCCCAGCGGGAGGCAGGGGAAGTCGTCGAAGCCGAACGGGGGCCGTTCCGCGACCGGCGCAGAGACGGAGGTCGTCGGCTCAGCCGCGACGGCGGGGTCTGCGACCACGTCAACGGCGGTCGCCGGCTCAGCGGAGTCGACCTCCTCTCCTGCCGTGGGTGCGGTCTCGACCTCGGCGGAGTCGGTTTCCTCAGCTGCCGCGGGCGCGACCTCGGCCTCGGCCTCGGCCTCGGCTACCGCGCCGCGTCCGTTGGAGCCGGCGCTGTGGCGCCGTTGGAACAGTCCCATCAGGTCCTCCGCACTGCTGTGCAAACGTCACATGGCAGCCGTGGCTCAACACCACGGCCCACTTGGAATATCGGTCTGCTCCTGATTCTGGGGTTGGACCCCTCCCCGCTCATCGCGGGCGCGTCACTGAAAAGTGGCGCGCCCCTGACGGTTTGACACATGCCGCCCCTCTCACGACCCCGGAAGGCCGCTGGGACGATGCCAGTTCTTCGCGACTCCGTTGGGGTCGGAGCCTGCGGGCCACCTCGTTACCCCGGTGTGACCGGTCATGCGACGGGCACACGAGTCCCGCGCCTCCATAATCCAGACAGAGATGAACGCATCAAACGCTGCGAATAGCCTGGAACCAACTGAGCCCAGCCCGGTCCGGCGAGCCCGCCTGGTCCGAGATCGCAGCGTTGTGGAGCGATTCGGCCTCCACCCAGCTGGGATGTACCGGGTCGCCTACGTCGCCGGCGCCACGCAGTCGCGGCGGGTCAGCCGCAGCCTTGCCGTCTTCCAGGGAGTGTCCGAACGGCGCCGCTGGAACGGGGAGACCGCCCTCTGTCTCGACTTCTTGCTGCCCCAGGGACGGCCGCTCTCGCTGCTTCCCGCACAGGTCGTCGATGTCCGACCGGCGGGCCAGAATGAGCAGGGCCAATGGGTGCTCGTCGCTCACGACGCGGCGCGCCGGCGTCACCGCGCACGGCTTCGGACCCGGCCGGTCTCCTGACCCGGCGTCGGGCTCGCCGCGACCGAGCTACTCTCCGACGGCCGCCGCGACGGCGATCTCGCCATCGTCCTGGACTCGCGACAGCCGGTCGGTGAGTCCGCGGCGCTCGAAGCGATAGCCGATGCCGGGAACTGCGTGGATGTACGTCGGCCTGGGTCCTTCGGGTTCGATCTTGCGGCGCAGCCTGTACACATGCGCGTCCACGCTGCGCAGGTCGAGGTCCGCGCCCTGGCCCCACACCTTCTGAATCATCTCGGTGCGCGAGATCACGCGGCCCGGGGATGCCGAGAGCAGCGCGAGCAGGTCGAACTCGGTGGGGGTGAGGGTGACCGCGAGGCCGTCGCGCAAAACCTCGTGCCGGCCCACGTCCACGATGAGGCCGGGGAACTTGAGGCGGCCCGGACGCACCTGCGCCTGGCTGGTGCGCTGGCGCCGCAGCTTGGCATTGATGCGTGCCGCCAGTTCGCGGATCTCGAATGGCTTGACCACGTAGTCGTCGGCGCCGATCTCGAGCCCCACCACCACGTCGACCGGGTCGGAGCTCGCCGACACCATGACGATGGGAATCTCGATGCCTGCGGCGCGGATGCGGCGGCATACGTCGAACCCGGTGACGCCGGGGAGGTGGAGGTCGAGAACGATGAGGTCGACGTCATTCTGTTCGGCCAGGCGCAGTCCATCGAGGCCGTCCTCCGCGAACTGGATGCCGAAACCGTGCTGGCTGCCCAGCACCGCGAGGATGTCGTGCATCGAGGGGTCGTCGTCGATCACCAACACCGTCGCCTCGGAACCCGAAGGGCGCCCGCTCGGGACCACATGACCCAGCGTGGGCTCGGTGAAGGTCTTCATCAACGCTGGGCACCTCGACAGGGCGGATCAACGCCGGCAACGTAGCACGCGACCGGCGGAGCATCTGACGCGGTTACCCGAGTGTTGCGGACTTTCACGGCTCTGGAACGTCCGTGACCGGGCCCGGCCGCGCCCGGGATCACGACGTCGGCTCCTCGAGGGGAACCGCGATGAAGAAGGAATTGCCGCGGACGGTCTTGTTGTCGAGCCAGATCTCGCCGCCCATGCGCTCGACAAGCTGGCGCGCCAGGTAGAGGCCGACACCGAAGCCGCCGCGCTGGCGCAGCAACGGGTTCTCCACCTGATAGAACGACGCGAAGACGCGCTCCACCTCGTTGTCGGGGATGCGCCGCCCGTTGTCTCGCACCTCGACGTGTGCCTTGTTGACCACGCGCACCGCGGTGATCTCCACCGCCTCGCCCTCCGGCGCGAACTTGAGCGCGTTGTCGATCAGACACGCGAGCACCAGTGCGAGGCGCTCCTCATCGACGTGCAGGTAGCCGAGGCTCTCGTCGATGTGGACCAGGAACCGCCCCCGGTCGGCGACCTCAACGAACCGAGAGATCACCTGGCGGAGAACAGCCGTGAAGTCCACGGTGGTCGGCTTGAGCCGGATCTCGCCGGACTCGAGCTGGGCGATGCAGAGGAGGTTGTCGGTGAGGCGGCCGAGGTGCTCGGCCTCGGTTCGAAGCTCGTGGAACCCCTCGAGGCGAGCCTGTTGCGGGAGGTGGTCGCCACCGTCCTGCATCAGCGCGAGCCACGCCTTGATCTTGGTCAGCGGGGTGCGCAGCTCGTGGGAGGCGAGCATCATGAACTCGCTCTTGATGCGGTCGACCTCGCGCAGCTCCGCGAAGACCGCGTGCTCGAGGTCGGCTGTGTGGGCCATCTGACGGGCGCGGGCGGCGACCATCTCGCGCGACAGCAGCGAGCTCGACAGCGAAACCACGAAGAACAGGAAGAGGCGCGACGTCACCAGGTTGACCAGGGAGTGCGTGATCGGTCCGGACGTGGCCAGGCCGACGCTCACGTACAGCGTGCTGATCGTGGTCGCGCAGAGGACGCTGCCGAGGATCCCGAAGCGCAGGCTGCTGATGCCGATGAGCACGTAGAAGACGACCGCGAGGTTGGATGCGAACCCACCGGTCAGATAGACGAGCGCGCTCGCGACCGAGAGGTCCATCAGGAGAACGGCCAGCTGGGTGCGCCGTCCGGGGAGACGGTGGAGGAGCAGCGCGAGTGTGGCGCTGAGGTTGAACATGCCCCAGCCGCCGAGGATCAGGTTGATCGCCGACGTGGAGGTGGTGTGCGGCTCACCGGGGAAGTTGTTGCTGACCGCGGCGAAGACGAGCACCGCCCAGCGAGCCAGCTCGATGACGCGTTCGACCCCGGCGCGCCGATCCCGGTCGACTGTCCTGACGGGCTTGGTCGGTGGTGGCGCCGGAACGGCAGCGGTCGCGGAAGCAGCAGGCAGACGGCCGGCCAGCTGCTGGTTCACCACTGCCACAACCCGAACCTGGCGCGTCTCGTCGCAGGGGGTGCGATCACAGAATCGAGCGTACCGACAGATCCGGCCGGCTCAGACAAGGACCGGTAACGAATACCCCGGTGGCCGTGTAACAGGAATCGACCGGCCGTGGGAAGCTAGCCGCAGGGTGGGGGAGCAGCGGTCGCGCCGGCTCCGCTCCCGGCCGGGCCGGAGCCGACGGCAGCAGCTCCGGACGCGCCTCGCTCCAGGGTCATGACGAGGCTCCCTGAGGTGGCGTCCGAGCAGTCCACGGACCACCCTTCTGTCAGCAGTGCGGAGACCTCCTGGGCGCCGGCGGGAACGATGGCGGCGGTCACGTCCTCGCCGGGGAGAACGGTGCTCCAGTCAGCCTTGAGGTCGTGGATGTCGATGTACTGCTGCACAGCTGCGTCGCCGAACACCCCCAACTGGTCGTAGAGATACACCACGCGGCCCACCGGAAAGCGGTCCGCGAGGTATCCGCCCCAGCTGTCGATGGTGTAGAGGCGCCGCCCGGCGAGATGGGTGGCTGCGTAGTCGGCAGCGGCCTTGGGCTCGTGGGCGGCCTCGAACTGCGCCGCATGCGACGCGGTCAGCCGCGGCACAACCGCGACGGCGGCCCCGGCCGCAGCCAGCGCCGCCGCCGCAACAGCGACGGCCCGCCGCGAGCGAGGCGTGTCCCCGGGGAAACCGCGGGTTGCAGGCAGGCGGTGTCGATGCGCCGACCATGCCGACGCGCTGTACACAGCCAGCTGGGGGACGGCGACGAGCGCGAACAGCGAGACGAAACGCGCGGCCTCGAGCGAGGCGGCAAACACTGCGCCGGCGAGGACGAGGTCGAAGGCGTCGCGCCGCGTGGCCAGGACCCAGGCGATGACCAGGAGGATCGCCTGCACCTCGAACAGGCGCAGCCACGGGTCGTGGAAGTTCGGCGACTGCAGCTCCGGCAGCAGCGCGGTGAGCGTGGGGTCGGAGAACGTTGCCGCCACACTGCCCCACAGCCCCACTCCCGCGGGGTTGACCAGCGTCGCCAGCACGCCGCCGAAGGTGGCGGCGCCGAGCAGCAGCCGAGCGCGACGACCGGCGCCGGCGGAGGTCAGCAGTGCGATCGCGGCCATGCCGATGCCGACGACAAAGCCGGCGTCGACGTTGGCCCACAGAGCCATCAGGGGGGGCAGCGCCAGCAGCGCACGCATGGAACCGTGCCGCCAGCGCACCAGGAGATTGAGGGTCACCGCCGCGCCAAGGAGGCTCATGACCGGCGCACGCACGCCCACCAGCTCGGTCGAGGCGATGGCCCCGAGCAGGAGCGAGCCGGCCGTCAGCAGGCCGCGGGGGCGGCGCTCGGCCGGGGTGGACAGAGCAGCGACCAGCAGCGCGCCCGAAGCCACCACGCCCATGAGCAGTGAGGCCAGCCCGGCTCCGCCGAGGTCGACCACGCGGGCCAGGGCCACGTCGTACAGCCATTGCTGCCCCACCCACGGGTTGGCCGCGTGGAGAAAGCTGAACGGTTCGGCGGCCGGGATCCCGTGCGCAACGATGTAGTGGCCGATGGCGAGGTGCCACCACACATCGCTGTCGCGGAACGGCTGGACGGTGAGCGCGAGGCTGACCAGCGCAGCCACGATCACCCAGCCGTTGCGCCGCAGTGCCGTCGCCCTCATCCCGGTGACTGGCTCAATTGCGATGGTGATGTGGTGGCCAGCGTCGTGCAGGTGTCGCCGGCAGCGGTGAACGTGGGCTGCGGGGGCAGCTGCAATGAGGCGACCCGGTCGCGCGGTGCGAATGCGATGTTGTGGGGATCGTGGTACACCTCGACCCAGTCGGGCGCGTGGAGCATGACGTTGCTCAACGGTGCGCCGGTGTCGAAGAGGACGATGTCGGTGCCCGCCGTGCGCACGATGCTGTCCCACTGCGGACTCACCGACTCGACGTCGCCGTAGGTGTTGAGCAGGGCATCGCCCATGAGCGCTGCGTCGCCGAAGATGTACACGCGGTCGCCGTGCGCGGACAGCCTGTAGGCGAGGTACCCGCCCTCGCCGTACTGGTTGAAGATATGCAGGGGGAGTGGGTCGGCCGCCAGCCACCGCGCCGCGCAGACGGGAAAGTCCTGTGCGTAGAACACGGAATCCTCGCGGGTCCGCATCGCGGGCACGAGGCGGGAACCGATGTAGACGAGCAGCACCGCGCCGCACAGCACCAGCCAGCTGACCACGCGCATCCCCACCGGGGGCAGCTGCTGGCGGCGCCGCCGCACGCGCAGACGGCGCACCAGCATGTCGCACTGATTGATCCACACCGGTGTCGAAGCGGCCACGAACAGCGCGATGTGGCGCACCGATTGGAGCGACAGTACGATGGTGACGAGCACGAGCGCGGCATCGCGCAGCCGGATGCTGCGGTTGGCGACGATGAACGCAACGAGGCTCAGCAACATGATCCCGAAGATGCGCACCGACCAGTCGTTGAAGTCGGGTGAGTGCCACTCCAGGATGAGCGTCTGCTGCGCGGCCGAGCCAAGCGTCCCGAACGGGTAGAGGATGATCGACGGCCCGTTGAGGTTGATGGCGCAGACGAGCAGAGATCCGACGAGCAGCAGCCCGAGGTGGCGGACGCGTGCCGCGGGCGCGCGGCCCTCGAGATGGAGGAGGTGGGCGACCGCCTCGGCCGCAACCACGAGCGCGATGAACCCGAGGCCGATGAGGAAGCCGGAGTGGAGGTTCCCCCAGACGAGGAACATGGGCAGGAGCAGCAGCGCGAGGCGGCCGCCGCGACGGAGGTGCAGCTCGACGAGCAGCAGCGTCAGGCAGGCGAACGCGAAGGTGATCATCTGTGCGCGCGGTCCCCAGATCGGGTAACCGGCCACGACGGCGAGGATCATGCCGCCGCCGAGGACGAAGGGGCCGGGGCGATCGAACCGCGCGCGCAGGAAGATGAAGAGCACGCCCAGCCAGCTCACCGCGCTCAGGACGAGGACCACGGCGGCCAGGCCCTGCCACCGATAGAGGGCGGCGAACATGACCTCGGACAGCCACTCGTGCATCGTCCAGAGATGACTGCTGACCGTGTAGGTGAAGGGGTCGGTGCCGAGCAGGCCGCCTCTCTGCAGGATGAGCTGCCCGCTGCGCAGGTGCCACCAGAAGTCGGGGTCGCGAATCGGGCTCGTCAGCGGGAATGCCGCGGCCAGCATCACGGCGCTGAGGAACAGGCCGCCGGGGGAGGTGAGCCGGTCGATGAGCGGCTGGTGGGCCTCGGCGGCGTGCTGTGATGTGGGGGGAGGCGCGGCCACGGGGCCCGTGCTGGTCACGTCGTGCGCCATTGTCACCCGGCCGCGGGGAACGTGGGCAGCCTACGCCTCACGCGGCGTGATGGGCCCCCTGCGATCGGCTCGCGACCGGCCGGCTGGCCAGCGCCCCGGCCAGGGCGGCATTGAGGGCGACGGCGTCGAAGGGCTTGTTCATGAAGGTGACGCCGCCGAGGTCGACGACCTCCTGCATGTCGTTGTCGAAACGAAGCGCGGTCAGCAGGATGATCGGCATGGCGGTGGTGCGCGCGGCGGCGCGCGCGGCCCGGCACAGCGACAGGCCCGAAAGTCGCGGCATCATGACGTCGGTCACCATCACGTCGGGGACCCAGCTGGACAGCACCTCGAGAGCCTCCTTGCCGTCGCCGGCCGACCGCGTCTCATAGCCGTCGACGCCGAGGCGCAGTTCGAGGAGGCGCCGCAGCGCGCTGTCATCCTCGACGATGAGGACACGGGGCCCGCCCGCGGACGAGGGCATCTCCATGGGTCTGCCACTCCTTCTGTGCTGACGCCCATGGTTATAGCGCGACATCTGGCTGCTCCCCCCCGTGCAACCGCCCTGTGACTCGGATAACACCGCCCCCGCGCCGGGGAGCGATCGATCGTCACGCGGCTGACGGCGAAACAATCCGCGGAGGTCGCGGGACCTGCCACGGGTGGCCGGTATCATGCCAGGCATATGTCGCAACCGTCGCCGCCACGCGTCGTGACACCCGCAGAGGACGTGCCCGCGGTCAACCCGTCAGCACTGTCCGGCGTGCGGTTCCTCCTCACCAAGCGCATCGAGGACCTCGAGGCGTCGTCGGTCAGGCTCGACTCCCGCCTGGCTGACACGGCGGACACGCGCGAGGAATTGCGCCGGCGGACCGAGGAGAGCGAGAAGAAGTGGCGGACCCTGCTCGACCACCTCGACGGGCTCGACCCCGACGAGCTCGACAACGCCTTCCGCACCATCTCGAGGTTCCGCTCCGACCTCGCCGCGGTCGACGAGAGGTTCCGCGATGTGCGCGCCCGGCTGGTCGATCTGCGCAGCGAGCAGGAGGTCCTGCGCTCGGTGTACCGAAGCCTCGACGACCTCGCCGCTGCGGTGGCCCCGTCATCGGACGGCGCTCGCGTGCGCACGGCGTCGCGCCAGGTCTTCCAGATCATCGAGGAGGAGCGCATGCGCATCGCGCGCGACATGCACGACGGCCCCGCGCAGTCGATGGCCAACCTCGTGCTCCAGGCGGAGATCCTCGAGCGCCTGATCCAGCGTGACCCGCTGCTCGTGGTCACCGAGCTTGCCGACTTCAAGGAGGGGGTGCGGGCCGTGCTCGACGACACCCGCCGGCTGATCTTCGACCTGCGCCCCATGTCCCTCGATGACCTCGGCCTGGTCCCCACCCTGCGCAAGCTCGTCAAGGAGTTCGGGGAGAAGGCGGGGGTCACCGCCCAGCTCCGGGTGATGGGCGAGGACGTCCGCTTGCCCGGGTCCTTCGAGCCGACCATCTTCCGCATCGTCCAGGAGGCGCTCAACAACGTGCGCAAGCACGCCCAGTCGCACAACGTGGAGGTCCTCATCAATTTCGTCCCGGACGGCGTGGTTGCCGTGGTCCGCGACGACGGCGTGGGCATGGACCTGGCCACCGTCGAGGCGCGACTGGAGGAGGGGAAGAATCTCGGTCTGATCTCGATGCGGGAGCGCGCTCAGCTCGAGCAGGGCACCATGGAGATCCGTTCAGAGCCCGGGCGCGGAACCGAGGTCCGCGTGACCTTCAACATCTGATCGACGGCGATTGGTGCGCAGACGCGGTGGTGCGGGACAATGGCTGCGTGCGATACCGCGTCCTGGCCTGCGACTACGACGGGACAGTCGCCTCCCAGGGAGCGCTCGCGCCGGAGACGGCGGCGGCGCTGCAGCGCCTTCGTGAGAGCGGCCGCCGCGTCGTCCTTGTCACCGGGCGCATCCTCGACGAGATCCTCGACATCTGCGATGACATGGACGTGTTCGACCTCGCCGTGCTGGAGAACGGCGCCCTGCTGTACAACCCGGCCACCGGTCATCAGCGCCTGCTCGCACCCAGCCTTCCCGCCCCGTTCGTCGCCGCCCTGAAGGCCGGTGGGGTCACTCCGCTGTCCGTGGGTCGGGCGATCTGCTCCACCTGGGACCCGTTCGAGGCCGTGGTTGTTCGCACCATCCACGAGATGGAGCTGGACCTGCAGATCGTCTTCAACAAGCACTCCGTCATGGTTCTCCCCGCCAGCGTCAACAAGGCGACGGGTCTCAACGCGGCCCTGGACGTCCTGGGCGAGACGGCGGAGGCCACGGTCGCGGTCGGCGACGCCGAGAACGACCTCGTGATGCTGCGCATGGTGGGGTGCGGGGTGGCGGTCGCCAATGCGCTCGCCAGCGTGAAGAACCGCGCCGACCTGGTCATGGACGAGCCGGCCGGCGCCGGCGTCAGGCAGCTCATCCACGAGATCGTCGTCGACGACCTCCACTCTGCACTGGGCCGCGCCTCCCGTCGCGCCGCCGGCTGAAGGTCAGCGCCGCAGCGAGGCGGCGAGCCGCTCCGACAGCGGCGAGGAGAGGACCTCGTCGAGCGGGCGGGGAAGGGCCAGGCGCCAGTTCGGCCAGCGATCACCGCGGGTGCCCGGCATGTTGGGCCTCTCGACGACCTCGGCGGCGTCCTCGAGAGCGGCGACGACGAGCATCGACGGCGAGCCGGCGAGCGCGCTGTAGCTGCTGGCGATCACCTCCGCGACGGCGGCTGAGGGGCCGGCGACGCGCGCCAGGCGCTCACGGATCGCGGCGGTCCCCGCCTCGTTGAGCGGCAGCCCGATGGAGCGCCGTGCGGCGAGGTCGCTGCCACTCCAGAGGCCGGCCACGGTGGGCAGGTCGTGCGTGGTCACCGCGCTCAGGGCACGCGGCGGGAAGGATGCGGGTTCCCCGTCCTCGAAGCAGAGCAGCCGGTAGGACAGCATGTCGCGGGCCTCCATCTGCTCGCGGACAGACGGCTCCACCGTGCCCAGGTCCTCGCCGACCACCAGCGCCCCGGCGCGCACGCTCTCCAGCGCCAGGATGTCGAGCATGTCGTCCGCGGGGTAGCGGACGAAGACCCCCTGCGCCGGGGACACGTCGCGGGGGATCCAGTAGAGACGGAACAGCCCCATGACGTGGTCGATGCGCAGGCCCATGGCGTGGGTGAACCCGGCGCGCAGCGTGGCGGCGAGCGGGGCGTAGCCGCGGCTGCGCAACCGCCGCGGATTCCATGGCGGCTGCTCCCAGTCCTGGCCGAGCGAGTTGAAGGAGTCGGGCGGCGCGCCCACCGAGAAGTCGGTGGCGAAGAGGTCCGGGTCGGCCCACACGTCGGCCCCGCCCGGGCTGACACCGACAGGCAGGTCGGCCATCAGCGGCAGGGCCGCGGCGGCACGGCCGAGCTGCGTCTCGGTGAGCCACTGCAGCCACGCGTGGAACTCGCGGCGACGCGCCGATCGGCGCTGCCAGGCGCGGACCGCCGGGCCCCGCGAATCGCGGAGGGCAAGCGGCCACGTCCGGAAGTCGCCCCCGTGCGTCTCCGCGATGACGGAGAAGGTGGCGAACAGCTCGAGCGCCTCTCCCTGGGCTCGCCGCCAGCGGGCGAACTCGCCTCCCGGTGGCGCGGCCGCGGCGATGCGGGTGAGCGCGTCGATCTTCAACGCAGCCACCGCGTCGCGGTCGATGAGCCGGTCGGAGTTGAGCGCGCGCCCCGCCGCCGCCAGGCCGTCGAGCTCGTCGCCGAGAACTGTGGCGCCGCCCACCTCCTCGACACACAGGTAAAGGGGGTTGCGCCAGCGCCGGCTGGACGGGAGGTAGGGGCTGGCCTCCACGGGCGCGGACGGCGCCGCCGCGTTGAGAGGGTTCACCAGCGCGAACGACGCCCCTCGCGCCGCCGCCCAGCCGCCGAAGCGGCGCAGGTCGGCGAGGTCGCCGATTCCCCAGCTCGACGTCGAGCGGGCGCCGTACAGCTGCACCGCCCAGCCGCCCAGGCGGAGGTGGGGCGGGAGGTGGCATCGGCGTGGGCTGACGATGAGCTGCCCGGCCGCGCCGGCGGCGTCGCACGTGTGGTACCCGAGCGGCACGTCATCACCGACGCGGCCGGCGAGGACCAGCGAACGGCCGTCCTCGGTGAGCACGTCGATGGGGCGCTCGACGGCGTCCCCGGGGTGGAGGATCAGGGCGCCCTGGGTTTCCTCAGCCGCATCGTCCTCGCGCAGGGCGGCCACCGCGGCAGCGACCGTTGCGCGCGGGGCGCGCACGGGAATGCCGCTCACATCGAGGTACTCCGCCTGAACGCCCCATCGCCGGGCGTCGGTCAACGAGCGACCCCGCTGAGGGTGACCCGCGAGTTCGCGCACGCCGGCCGCTCTCCTGTTCGGGGGGCCGCGTCCTCGGTGGTGTCCACGGCCTCATGGTAGTTTCCGGTCTCACGGTGCGCCGGTCCGGAACCAGGGCGGGTCGAGGTCAGCGGGTCGCCGGCTCCTGGAGGCGCCGATCGGGAGCGCCCGCCACCGAGGAACGCAGGGTGTTCTTCCAGTGGGCGCTGACGGCGCGCTGGATCTGCAGGTCGGACCACCACAGCGGCACGAAGGCAACCTGGTCACCCTGCACGCTGATCCGCGTGCTGAGCAGGCGGCGGCGCACCGGCAGGCCGAAGTCGGCATGCCAGAACATCTTGTAGAGCATGTACAGCACGATCCAGCCGAGCAGGAATGCGAGGCTGGCGCTGAGCAGCCCGGTGTTGATCGGATGACCGGCGATCACGACGTCGTTGAGAACATCCACGTCGCAAGAGTAAACGGCCCGCTCCGACATTCCTGCAACGAAACCGTAGCCAATGTACGTAGAGGGCCCGCCGAAACCGGCGGACCCTCTTGTAGGAACGTGGTCGGACCCGTCAGGCGGTGGCGGTCGGAATCTCCTCGGGGAGGGTGGCCGACTCCACACCGAAGCGGGTCGGGGTGAGCTCGACCTCGTCGCCGTCGGCACTGTCTGCGTCGTCGGGGGTGAGCGCCGCCAGGGCAGCGGCCGCCTCCTCCTCCTCGTAGAGGCGCGCGGCCTCTTCGCGGAGCTTCTGGTAGTAGTCCAGGCCGGTCCCGGCGGGGATCAGCT
>PLWW01000010.1 GCA_003153125.1 Candidatus Dormiibacterota bacterium
CGCCGTGGTGTATGAGAGTGCCTTCCCTCGAGGCTAGCTACGCCGATCACCGCGAGCGAGTCCACGAGGGCGGCCTCGGCGGCATTCTCCTCGGCCACGGCAAGGTGGCGAACCCCGGCGGCGCGCAGGCAGCACGCCGGTCACCGGGCGCACCGAGCCGTCGAGGGCCAGCTCGCCGATGAAACCCTAGCCGTCGATCCGGAGAGAACTGTTGCCGAGGCAGAGGATGGCCATGGCGATGCCGAGGTCGATTGCGCGTTAGTACCCTCTTTCGGTGAGGTGCACGGCGCGAAAAGGGGCGCGGGCGTCGCCTGGGGAGGGAACAAGTCCGACGACACCCACGCGCCCCCGGCGCGGATGGTAGCGATTGGCGAATGACCCCGCCAGCCGTGGCGCACTAGCTCGAGGGGAAGCGCGTTACCAAGCCTGGGCGCGACTTCTGGATCGTTGAGGATGGCTATGCCTATGGCGATGGCAATGGCGAGGTCGAACGCACGTTAGGACCTTGGTTTGTTGCGATGTATTAGGCCTTCGGGGGGCGATTGATGCCGGGGGGCCTAGGCGTGCACGGACCGGGACTCCGACACGGGGGTGCATCCGTGAGGTCGAATGCTCGTTAGCGCCCCTTGTTCGCCATCTGGGCAAGAGCTCAGCCGGAGCTACGGTGCCTTCGTGCTCTCCTTGAGGAGATGGTAACGCCGGTGCCGTTCAGGTGAGAGCCGCCACGGGTTGAACGGCCGGTGGAGGCGTTGCGAAGATGCTGACCCCCACGGCGACGATGGCAGCGAGAAGACCTCGTGCGCGGATTTCGACGGCCGCCAGCGTGACACCCGCCGCGTTGCGGCAGTTCGGCGGCAGGCACTGGGGATTGTGCTTGCCCTGGCAGTAATCGCGGCACAGCTGGTTGTTGTTGCCGAAGCAGTGTGAGATGCAGATGGCGTTGTTGCTGCCCGTGCAGTAGGTGATGCAGCTTTGAAGGTTGCTGCCGCTGCAGTAGCTGCTGCAGCCCGGCGACGTGTTGGTGCACGCCGCGCAGCTCCAGGGGTCGGGTGTCGGCACCGGGGGCGCCGTCGCAGTGGGCGGTGAGGTCGGACGTGGCGTCGTCGTCGGGCCCGGCGCGGGCGTGGGTCGGGCCGTAGGTGCCACGGTGGGACTGGGCGCACCCGGGGCTGGCGGAGCGCTGCCTGTCATCGTTGGGGCCACGAAGCCCGGCTGTCCGGGCAGCATGTTCGGCGTGGTTGATGCGGCACCGTGTGAGGGAGCGGAGGCCGTCGCCGTCGAGGTGCCCGCCGGTCCTGTGACCGACGGACCCGGGGCGGGACCGACAACGCCGGCGACCGCGAGAACTGTCGCGATCGCGGCAGAGGCGATGCCCGTGGCCACCCCGGAGCCGGCGAGCCCGCCGAAACCGCCGAAGCTGAACAGACGGCCGAGCGTGGGAACCTGGGCAATCCACGCCCCGAACCCGATGGTCCGCCAGAGGCGCCCCACGGAGACGTTGAGGAAGGCACGCACAATCGCGGGGTCGAACTGCGTGCCCGCGCAGCGGACCAGTTCCTGCTTGGCGGCCAACACGCTCATCTGCCGCTTGTAATTCCTCGGTGCGGTCATCACCTCGTAGCTGTCGGCGACCGCCACGATGCGGGCGGCCAGCGCGATCTCGCGCCCCTTGAGCCGGTTGGGGTAGCCGGTGCCGTCAAAACGCTCGTGGTGCTGCACCACCGCCAGACCCCACTCACCGAGCCAGGGCAGCAGCGGCGCGACCAGTCGAGCGCCGTCTTCGGGGTGGCGGCGCAGGAAGATCCACTCCTCCTCAGTCGGCTTACCCGGCTTCTTGAGGATCGCCGACGGCACCTCGAGCTTGCCAATGTCGTGGAGAAGTGCCGCCCAGCGAAGCCGGTTGCGCCCGCTGTCGGGAATCTTCAGTTCTTTAGTGAGTAGGTCTGTAAACACCCGCACGCGCTCCGAGTGTCCACGCGACGCTGGGTCATACACGCTGAGCGCGAGCACGAGTTCGATGACCGTCTGCATGCGTGTCGCTTCGTCCTCGTGGCCGAGCTCGCGGGCCCGCCTGAGGTTCGCCCGAAGTTCGCTTGGCTTGCCGGTTCGCCGGGCCAGCGCGAAGCGGGCCGGCGCCTTGTCGGGGAAGGTCAGCGAGAGGTTGAGGAGGGCGGCCAGCGGCAACAGCTGGCGAGCGGCTCGTTCGAGAGCCACGAGGGTCACCAGAGAGGCAATGATGATCACCGCGATCCAGAGCACGCGTGTCCCGACGCTGTCGGCTCGGGGCAGGACGTGGCTGAGCAGGGCAGCGACGCCAAAAGACCCGGCGATCGGTCCGGCGAAGACGGCGAAGCGAAGGGCACGGCTCAGAGCCGGCCGTCGGTTCCACACCCGGCTGTGCTGCGTCTGGGCGTCCCGATCGCGCTGCTCCGCAGACCCCAACTTCGATGCCACCTTCACGTGTGATGCGGGCACACATTGGTCACATCCCCACGGTGCCAAGGATGACCCGCATCACTCATATCGCCGTGTCACGATCCTGCGCCGCTGTCATGGAAGCATCGGACGGGCACCGCCTGGGGCCCGCAACGGGTCAGGCGATAGCGGGGGTCCAGCACGGCGACGTTGGGCGTGTCGACCCGCTGCTCGGAACGCACGAGGCCATGGCGATGCCGAGGCTCGAACGCCCGTTAGTACCCCCTTGTCGTCCGCCAGCCGCGCCGAGGAACGAGGACGGGAAAGTCTCTATCGTGAGCGCAATGCATCTGGGGCCTACTCGGCCTAGCGGTGGGCGACTGCTGTTGGCAATTGCCGTCCTTGCCACGGGAACGATGGCGTGTGGCACGAGCTCGGGGGCTCCGGTGTCGCGAGCGGCAACCGTCGGTCCCTCGTCATCAGGGTCCTCAGCGAGTTCCGGGGTCCCGTCACCTCAGCCCACCAAGTCCTTGTATTTGGCGGGCAACGCCTCACCGAGCTTCCCTGCCGGGGATCCCGGAAAGGTTGCGGTCGTCGCACAGGCGCCTCTCACCCTTCCGGTTCCGAGTGGGGGCGAAACGCTCCCGATCGCCGTCCGCAACAACACACCGGGGTCTGTCACCGAGATCACAGCGCAAGGCATCGTCCGTGACGCGGGCGGACAGATAGTCGGGACAGGCACAGACCAAGGCTTTCATCCCGCGCTTCTCCAGCCGGGCGAAGTGGCTCTTGGGTTCATCTACCTCGGTATTGGTACCAACGTGCCAGCCGGCTCGGCCATCACAGTCCAAGCATCCGGTAAGCCGGCCTCGTCCTCCAACACATACTTCGCCGACCTGCTGGTGACTGAGGTGAGCAACACAGGCCAGCAGGTGGTGGGGACGATCAAGAATCCACGGGCTCATGCGGTCCAGGCACCCTACTCGGTGGACGTTTACTGCATAGACAGCTCAGGAGGTCTGCGCGCCGAGATCGGCGGCTTCGCGGACGTGTCGACGGACTTGGCTTCCGGAGCGACGTCGGGGTTTACTGTTGACCTCGCGGGAACCCCGTGCCCTCAGTTCGTTGTCGGTGCAAGTGGCTTCGACCAAAGCGCGGCTGGAACCTGATCGGGGAGCGAAAGGGGCGTCTCCGGGGTGGTTGTCCAGCTTCTCGGCGTATGAGAGCAGGGACATTGCCACGGAGTACCGGGCGTGCGCGGCACCGGGATCTCCTCGCGTCACTTCGCCGATCAGCATCTGGACATGGGCCACATGAGTGGATGCGTCGAGCCCCGAGTCCTCAGGTTTCACGCTGCTCATTTTGCAGCGCGGCTGCGCAGGGACTGCAGAGCGCCCAGCCAACATACATGCGCGACGTTGCCGGTGAGTCACCGAGGACGCCGGCTGCCGAATCCAACGTCATCGCCCTGCGCTTCGCGGTCCCGCTCTAAGGGCTGTCCACCGGCAGCCAGGCGTGTCCTGTGGCGGCTCAACCCAGATCTCGCCCTAG
>PLWW01000042.1 GCA_003153125.1 Candidatus Dormiibacterota bacterium
TTCATCGATGGATCTGGCGACGATTTAAGCTCGACCCTCCCGCAACCAAATGATGCGCGCACGGTTGGCTCCGTTGGGTCGGGTGGGATTCAGACTTCCAGCCTAGTCGAGTCGGACCCGAGCGTCCACCGAGGATTGCGTGCCTCACGCCGGGCGGCGAGCGCTTGCCGTACCACCGTTGTACCGAGGCAGGCCGCGGTCGCGGCGAGCAGCAGCGCTCCGGCGCGGATGACGGCAACGTCACCCTCGCCAATGCCCACCTGCAGTGATGCCCAGGAAAGTCCGAGCATCGCCATAGCGGCCGGCATCGTGAAACCACCCAGTCGACCGGCACTGAGCGGGTGGCGTCCCCGCCCGTCGTAGCGGTTGCCGATGAGTACCGGAATGATCCGGTTGCCGTTGCCGAGAATGGCCATCGGAGCGACACCGAGCAGGAATCCGCAAACCGCCATCGCCGCCCACACAACGCCACTGGTCATACCGATGACTCCCTCGGCGGCAGACACGACCAGCAATCCCGCCGAGAGCACGTGGCACGTCCACGTGACCGCGGCAACATTGGTCGCGCGATGCCGCACCAGGTGAACGACGTCGGCTGCGAAGAGACAACTCGCAACCAAGAGCAGGGCCATTGCGGATGCGCGCAGAGCCGGTGGCGCATCGATGAGGATAAGGACCGGACTGCAGAGCACGCCCGAAACGGCGATGCAGAGCGTCGGAATCACCAACCGCGGGCGTGCGGATGAGCCGTTGAGACCTCGCACCGTATGGTATGAGACTCCGACGAGGATCATCGCCAACCAGCCGGCTACAGCAAGCACGATCTTGGCTGCGAGCCATCGACGGGGGTCGCCGATCCATGCGTTCGGCAGTGAGGTGGCGAGCAGTGATCCGAGAACGATGACCGCTGTCAGGGACAGGAAGGCGGTGATGTGGAAGCCCCCCTCGGGCGTGCGCCGTCTGGCTCGGATAAGAACGTCCGCCATCTGGCTCAGGAACAGGCCCACAGCGACTGCCAGCAGCGGTCCGGCGACTGCCGCGATCACAACCGCACCGCTGCTCAGTGAAACGGTGAAGAGGATCACAGCGATGGCGTACGTTGCCGACATCACCTGAGCCCGTCGCAGCCCGCGAACATTGGCGTGGAAGCTGGCCGGGATGAATTGGTACAGCACGGCCATCACCATCGACGTGACGAAGCCGAGGGCGAAGATGTGGGTCAGGCCCAGAGCATGGAACGATCCGTAAGAGTCTGGCCGGGACAGCGCATCGGCCCAGATCACCAGGAGCACGGTGCCCACCGCAAACATGGTCATACCGAAGAGTGCAAGGCGCAGCGGCACCCAGCGGAGCCGGCTTTCGGCACCGGAACCGTGCAGCGACCCGGCGCCTGCGGCCATCGGCATGCCACGCAGGGCGGTGCTCACTGGCTTGGTGGATCCTTCGGTCATGTCGTTCTCAAACCCATCATGACGACGTGTTCACGTGGGCATCGTCCACCATGTCCCACTGCCCCGGCGGGAGCGTCTGAAAAGCGTAGGGATAAGCGTCCTGCTCGTCGGTAAAGATGTGGTCTTTCAGGCGGCGAAGGCCGCCTGCAATGAATGCGCGGCCATCGCCGCTGTGCGCCAATGCTCCGAGTAGGAGTTCGATCGGTCCATGCTCGGCAGTCAATCGCACGATATACGCGGGCTCGTCCTGGGCGAGCATCGCGTAGATACCGGCTTCCTTTTTGGCGTTGTGCGTTCGTAGCAAGCTAAGCAGCGGGCCAATCTCCCCTGTGAGGTCATCGCCATCACCCCCGGCCTTCAGCCGGCTGCGAATAAGCCCGATCATCTGCAGCATCAGTTCGTGGTCGGCGTGCAGGTCCTGGATCGGACCAAAGGTCTGGCAAGTGCAGTGTTCACACATTTCTGTACATCGTTGTTCAACCGCCTCGTGCGATCACGACCCCGTAGAGGGCCGCACCCAGAGCCGCCAGGAGCGAGACGCCGCCCAACACCGCCGACCATGCGGAGAACGCGCGATGCGACAGGCGCGCACGACTGCGTGGCGCCTGTACGAAGACGTGAACGGCCGCGGCCGCACCTGACAGAAGCACGAGCCCGGGTTTTCGAGGAGCAGGCGGCCCTCAGTGGTGCCTGTGAGAACGCCCCAGCCCAACCCCATGAAGAGGGCGTTGCCGGCGCCTGTGACGATGAGTACGCCGTAGGCGCTCTAGGCGAGGACCTGAAACCGGCGGCCGATGGTTCTGATCAGGTCGGGATGCCCGCGCAACGCGGGAATGACCACGGCAACCGTCACCTGACCGCCGATCCATATGCACGCCGCGACGATGTGCAGGAACAGAACCAGCGTAGCCCAGCTCATCGCCGTCCGCTCGATGAGCTCGGGATGGGGACGTCGAGCACCGCTCGCATCGTGGTGCCGCGCAACTCGGCGCGGAGTGATTCCTGTGCGCGTGCCAGAACCTCATGGAGCAGGCATGGACGGCGCGCCTGCTCGGCCGTGGAGACGCGGACGTACCCGACTGCCTCGGTCAGGTTGGGATGCCGAGTTCGCGCGCAGTGGGCGCTAGACCGCCCTGAATGCGCAGCGGCTCGCCCCCACCGCGGAGGTGCAGAAGGGTCTGGGTGTCCCGCTGCTCCATCCAGTCGACCGCTTCGCTGTTTACCCAGACGTAATCGCGGTTTTCGGGTGGTTCAGGGTTGCCGGGCTGCAGTTGGAGCCAGGCCTTCTCGAGTCGAGCGAATCCCATGGTTCGCCTCCTGTTCCGAGGGTGAATACCTGATCTCGATCCTAGCTGCGCGAAGGAGGGGTCACACTGGGGCGTGGACTGCAATCGGTCAGTTTTCGACCGTTGACAACACTCGGGTGCACCAATGCCAGTTGGACGGCGGCATTCTGGCCATGCCCTGGCGTCAGAAGCTGGGAGGCTCGGAGGATGAAAAAGGTGGCCGCGACGTTGCCCACCTCAAAGGCGGACGCGGCTCCAAGGGCCGTCCCAGATGACCGCGCAGGAGGGGGCGGACCGGAAAGCGGATCGGCTGGCGAGTGCGCCCCGTCGGTCGAGGAGTTCGCCGGATCGCGTAGATGATCGCGACCGCGGCGAGTAGACCGGGGACGATCGAGACCAGGATCGAGGTTCGCACGCCAAGCGCCGCCACCAACCCGAGCGCGAGGAGCGGACCGCCAACGGCTCCCAAGTTGTCCATGAACCGTTCGAAGCCTTAGGCCCGCCCGTACGCCTGGGGCGACACGACGTCGGAGAGCAGTGCGTTGGGCGCCGGTACACGAAGCCCTCGGGACGCCCAGGCGCCAGCGCGGAGGATACCGACTTGCCAGATGGCGGTGGCGGCTCGGATGAAGCCGGACAGGATGGCCGTGCTGACGTATCCACCGACCGCGATGGTTCGCCGCCTTCGTGGGTCGTCGGCGAGCCCACCCCCGCCGAAGCGGGCGGCGCCAGCGACCGCGTCAGCGACGCCTTCAATAATGCCGAGGGCGCTAGCCGGAGCCCCGAGGGTGATGGTCAGCAGGCTTGGCAGGAGTGCCGTCGGGGACCTCATGACCCAGGTCAGACAATAGGCTGGTGACGCCGATTCCTCGGACGCCCGGAGTGAACCAGCGAGGCTCCAAACCAACGCCTGCGCTCTGTGCTTCGGACACCGGCCGAGTATGCCGACGACTGCCGCGGCCGGGCCTTCGCGCTGCGAGGCCGGCCACTCCGGATACCTCCATGGCTTGGCTCCTACACGCGCGCGGCAAGCCAAGCCCCCAAGCCAAGCCAGCGGTCCGTCCTGGCACCACGGGACATCGCCTCTGGTGTGAAAGTTGTACGCCATGGTGGTCGAGGATCGTGGCCCTTGAAGCCGCCTGGCAGCCTCGGAGCCCGAGGCGCCCGGCGGACTCAGACCCAAGACCCCCAGATCTACTTTCCACCGAACCAACCAAGGCCCCTCGTCGAGGTAACCCGGCTCCGGCCGCGGCCTGCCGCTCGCCCGCGTCTCGCTCACCGATGTTGTCACGACAGTCTCTTGACCGCGTACAGCATGGCTCCCGCCGCATGTCAGTCCGAAGCGGCGGCGGACAGCTCGACAGATTCACTGTGCGTGGGTTGGTGTCGCCGGGCGTAGGCTTCACGGCATGGGCAACGAGGTCGTCCCCACGCCCGCTGACCTGCCAGCTCCTGCTCCGTCGAACGTCTCTCCGGACAGTGTCCGAAGCTACCGGCGGCAGCTGACCCCCGGCGAGGACGTCATCGACACCGCCACCTGGGCGGGCTCGATCCCACAGGCCAACGGCATTGCCCCCCGGGTTCGCATCGGACGCGGCAAATGGTTCAACCTGCTGTGGTTGCTCCCCATTGGCTTCGTGCTCCTCATCATGGCGGTCGCCGTCGCTCAGGGGCTGCGCAGTGAACCAGCCATACAGCGGTTCATCAGGCAGTACCCCGGGACGATCGTGCCATCGAGTCCTGGGCCAACAACAGGCTTTCCGGCCTGGGTGAGCTGGCAACACTTCTTCAACCTTTTCCTGATGGTTTTCATCATCCGCTCTGGCATTCAGATCCTCTCGGATCACCCCCGCCTGTACTGGACCCGGCATTCAACGCCTGGCAAGGATTGGTTCCGGATCCAGAAGCCGGTTCCATCCGATCCTCTCTGGACGGCCAAGCAGGACTCCATCAGTCTCCCGAGCCAGGTGGGCCTCCCGGGCCTCCGCCATTCCATTGGGCTGGCCCGCTGGTGGCATCTCGGCGTCGACGCCCTGTGGCTGCTCAACGGCGTGATCTTCTATGTCCTGCTGTTCACGTCCGACCGTTGGGAACGTCTCGTGCCCACCAGTTGGAGCGTGTTTCCCAATGCGCTCTCCGTTCTCATCCAGTACCTCTCGCTGAACTGGCCGGTGGAGAACGGCTGGGTGGCCTACAACAGCCTGCAGCAGATCGCGTATTTCATCACCGTCTTCGTCGCCGCTCCTCTCGCACTCGTCACCGGCCTCGGCATGTCGCCGGCCCTGTCCGCTCGCTTCAAACGGATCAGCACGATGTTCAGCATTCAGGTTGCGCGCTCACTGCACTTCCTTGTCCTCGCGTGGTTCCTAGTCTTCATCGTGATCCACACCGCACTCGTGTTCACCACGGGGCTGCTCGTCAACCTCAACCACATCTACGCGGGCCGCACCGACGGCAGTTGGCTCGGGGTGGCGCTCTTCGCCATTTCGATGGTGGTGGTCGTGGTGGGGTGGGTTGCCGCGACACCATTCACCCTTCGCCACCCGCGCATGGTGCAGCGGGTCGGTCAGGCGATCGTCGGGCCACTGCAGCACCTCTTCGAGCACATCGACCCAAAGCCCGGCCAGTACACTGAGGCTGACATCTCGCCGTACTTCTGGCACAACGGCCAGTACCCCGACTCCGACGAGTACAAAGCACTGTTGGATGGCAACTTTGCGGACTACCGCCTGCGGATCAACGGACTGGTCGACAATCCGATCGACCTCGACATGACGGAACTGCGGTCATTACCCCGCCACGAACAGATCACCCAGCACTTCTGCATTCAGGGATGGTCCGGGATCGCCAAGTGGGGCGGGGTCTCCATGCAGACAATCATCGACTTGGTGAAGCCAAATCCGGACGCGAGGTGGGTCGTCTTCTACTCGCTTGGGGAGGGCGCGGACAAAGGGGTGTATTACGACGCGCATCCCATTGAACAAATGACCCACCACCTGACCATGCTCGCCTACGACATGAACGGCGCGCCCCTCTCCTTTGGACACGGTGCTCCGCTCCGCCTGCGCAACGAGATCGAACTTGGCTTCAAGCAGGTGAAGTGGATCAAGGGCATCGAGTTCGTCGCCAACTACTCGGAGATCGGGAGCGGCTACGGCGGCTACAACCAGGACCACGAGTTCTTTGGCTACCGGCAGTCGATCTAACAGCTCGCATACCGCGAGATCGCAGCCCAGGCAGCGTCAGGCTGACGATGCCGGCGACTGGTCGTAGACGACGAAGTCACCAGAAGCACGCACACCCTCGGTGAGCCGGTGCTCACGGAGTGTGCCGTCGTGCATGAGGTGACGGACCTCGGTTCCGCGGACCAGCGCCAAGTAATCGCTGACCAAGCGTCGGTGGCACCGCCACCAGACCGACTCCGAACACATCACCACTGTGAGGACATCGACCGATGACTGCAGCAGGTCATCAACCGCGATCGAGAATTCGTCGGTTAGCATGTAGTCGGCGTAGCCTCGGAAGGCGGGGTGGCGAAGCGCTACGTTTGGTGAGGCTGGAGAAGTCTTACGAAAACCCCCCAGCGCCCCTTCCCAGCCGTATTCGACGCCGGCCGCTGGCAGCCACCTCTCCATCTCAGCGCGGCCGAACTGTGGGTTGTGGCGGCTGCCCGGAACCGAGCGAATGTCGACCACGTGGCTCACGCCGATGCCACATACCAGCCCGATGAACTCCTCCTCCGACATGGTTCCGTGGCCCAGGGTGAGAAGGGGCATCGCACTATCGAAGGCCGTGTGATCAGCGTAGCTTCCGGTGTGATCAGCGTGGATCCCCGTGGGAATTGGCGGTAGTAGGCTTTTAGAGCCCGTTTTTCACCTCCGCCGAATGCAGAATTCAAGGCGTATCTTGCCAAGGTAAGGGCCGCGAGTCCGAGCTTCGTCTCCTGCTCCGAGAGCCTGCCGGTCATGGGACAAAGTTGTACTGGGATGATCC
>PLWW01000124.1 GCA_003153125.1 Candidatus Dormiibacterota bacterium
CTGCGACCAACCGCTTAGAAGGCGGGCGCTCTATCCGCTGAGCTACAGGGGCCGGATGGAGTGTGCCCCATATAATCGCTGAGCTTCCGGGGTGGCTATAGCTCAGCTGGTTAGAGTGCCAGGTTGTGGCCCTGGAGGTCGAGGGTTCAAATCCCTCTAGCCACCCCAGAGGCCGTGATCGCCCGACCAAGGGTCACGACGAGACGGCGGGACCGTGCCACTGCCGGCGCGCGACGAGGACGTCGCGGAGCAGGCCGGGGCGGTCGGTCATGATCCCGTCGACGCCGAGGTCGAGCAGGCGGCCCATCTCGGCGCGGTCGTCGATGGTCCACGCGTGTACGGGCAAACCGGCGCGGTGGGCGGCCCCGACGAAGCGCCTGTCGAGCACCACCACGTTGCCCGCCCGCACCGGCACCTGCACGCAGTCGGCCCCCAGGCGCGGCATGCGACCGGTCCGCGAGGCCACCCACGCGGCGGCGATGGCCGCCCGTCCCATCGAGGTGCAGACACCGCCGCCGGCGAGGCGCCGCACCCGGCGCAGACGCTCATCGCGGAACGAACCGATACACACCCGGTCCAGTGCGCCGACGCCGCGGACAAGGTCGACAAGTGGCTTGACCACGGCGTCGGACTTGGTGTCGATGTTGACAAAGACGTCAGGCCAGCGGCTGAGCAGCTCCTCCATGGTGGGCACCCGGATCCCGGTGCCCCGCAGCGGAAACGTGCTGCCGTCTGGCGAGAAGTGATGGGCAGCGTCGGCACCGGCGATGAACGACGCGGTCACCGCGGACACGACACCGGTGCGATCGGTGACGCGGTCGAGGATCTCATCGTGGAACGAGAAGACGACACCGTCACTGCTCAGATGCGCGTCCGTCTCGAGGTGGCGATAGCCGAGCGCGACCGCCGCCTCGAAGGCCGGCATGGTGTTCTCGGGGAGGTCCTCGCCGCCGCCGCGATGGGCGATGGCGAGGGGGGAGGGGTGGTCGAGGAACCCGCGGACGCCCACGCCGAGAGGCTAGCGCCTCCGCCGCGGGCGTGCGTCAGGCGGTCACCTCGGCGCGCTGGGCGAGAAGCACGTCGCACGTGGCCGCCGCCCGCCGCCCGGAGGCGATGGCGTCGACCACCAGGGCAGCCCCCAGCACCGCGTCGCCCGCCGCCACCACGACTGGCCCGGCGCGGAGGTCGTCGCCGACGGTGATGCGCGTGTCGCCCTCGTCGAGGCTCACGCCGAGCTGCTCGAACAGCGGCGACGGCCTCAACCCGGCGAAGCCGATGGCCAGCATCACCATGTCGGTGTCGATGCGCCGCTCCGTCCCGGGGCGGCGCACCAGCCCGCGGCCACCGGCGCTGCCGTCGCGGTCGACGTCGACCACGGTGATGCCGCACACGCGACCTCGCTGGTCGCCCTCGAAGCCGAGGACCTCGATCCCGAAGGCGCGCACGCCGCCCTCCTCGTGCGCGGCGTGGCTGCGCAGGACCAGGGGCCATTGCGGCCACGGGTTCGAGGCGGTTCGGGTCCGTGGCGGCTCGGGGTAGATGACCAGCTGCTGTACGGAGGCGCACTCCTCGCGATGGGAATCGCCGAGGCAGTCTGCGGCGGTGTCGCCCCCGCCGATGATCGACACGGAGCGTCCCCGCGCGCTGACCACCTCGACGGTCTGCCCGGCGACGCGCCGGTTCTGTCCGATGAGGTATTCCATGGCGAGGTGGATGCCATCGAGGTGACGGCCGGGCAGGTCGGCTTCGCGCGCCCGTTCCGACCCGAGGGCAAGGACGACGGCGTCGTGGCGTTCCAGCAGCTCCTGACCGCTGACGTCGACCCCGCAGTCTCGGTCGCACTCGAACGTGATGCCCTCGGCGCTGAGCAGGTCGAGGCGCCGGTCGAGCACTGCCTTGTCCATCTTGAAGTCGGGAATGCCATAGCGGAGAAGGCCGCCCGGGAAGTCCGCCTTCTCGTACACGACGACGCGGTGACCGGAGCGGTTGAGCTGCTGAGCTGCGGCCAGTCCGGCCGGGCCGGAGCCCACCACGGCCACGGTGAGGCCGGTGCGGAAGGCCGGTGGACGCGGCCTGATCCAGCCGTTGGCGAACGCCGTGTCGATGGCCGTGCGCTCGATCTCCTTGATGGTGACCGCATCCCCGCCGATGGCCAGCACGCAGGCGGGCTCGCATGGCGCCGGGCACAGCCGCCCTGTGAACTCGGGGAAGTTGTTGGTGCTCTCCAGGTTCTCGGCGGCGCTGCGCCACTCGCCGCTGCGCGCCAGGCCGTTCCACTCCGGGATCAGGTTTCCCAGCGCGCAGGCGTTGTGGCAAAAGGGCACGCCGCAGTCCATGCAACGCGCCGCCTGCGCCTCGACCGTGGCCAGCGGCAGTGGGTGGATCAACTCGGCGTGGTCCCGAACACGCTCCGCGACCGTGCGGTATGGCGAGGTCCGCCGCGGGATCTCCAGGAAGTCGCGACGTCCCATCAGACGGCCACGCCGAGCGCTGTCTGGCGCGCGGCCAGCGCACGCTCGTAGTCGACGGGGAGAATCTTGATGAACCGCGACAGCGACAGCGGCCAGTTCTCCAACAGCTCCTCGGCGACCGGGCTCTGGGTGTAGGCGAGATGCCGCTCGAGAAGCTCGCGCACCACGGGGCCGTCGTTCTCGTCGTCGGGCTCGAGCAGGCGCACCATGCCGGTGTTGCAGCGCTGCCCGAACGACCCGTCCACGTTGAGCACGTAGGCCAGCCCGCCGCTCATCCCCGCGGCGACGTTGCGCCCGGTGCGGCCCAGGATGACCACGACACCGCCCGTCATGTACTCGAGCGCGTGGTCGCCCGTGCCCTCGACGACGGCCTGGGCGCCGCTGTTGCGCACCGCGAAGCGCTCGCCGGCCACGCCGCGCACGAACATCTCGCCCGAGGTGGCGCCATAGAGCAGAACGTTGCCGGCGATGACGTTGTCGTCGGCCCGGCGGCGCGCGTTGGTGGGGGGCAGGACCACGATGCGGCCGCCGCTGAGACCCTTGCCGCACCCGTCGTTGACCTCGCCATGGACGGTGATCGTGATCCCGGCCGCCAGCCACGCCCCCAGCGACTGCCCGGCGCTGCCCTGCAGGTCCAGACGGATGGTGTCCGGAGGAAGGCCTTCGGCGCCGTGCCGTGAGGCCACCTCACCGGAGAGACGAGCCCCCACGCTGCGATCCCCGTTGCTGATGCGCATGCGCAACTGCAGGGGTGTGGCATGGTCGAGCGCATCGGTCGCGAAGGCAATGACGCGCTCGTCGATGTCCCCGGCGGCGACGTGCGCCGCGCGTGGCATCGAGTGACGCGGCTCGCCGGGCGGCGTCAGCAGCCGGGAGAGGTCGACGTGGCCGGTGTCGTCGACCTGCTCGAGCAGTTCGACGCGCCCGACCAGGTCCTCGAAGCGACGCACCCCAAGCCGCGCCATCCACGAGCGCACGTCCTCCGCAAGGAAGCGCATGAAGGTGACGATGTGTTCGGCACGCCCGGTGTAGCGCTCGCGGAGCTGGGGATCCTGCGTGGCGATCCCCACCGGGCAGGTGTTGAGGTGGCAGACGCGCATCATCACGCAGCCCGCCGCCACGAGCGGGGCGGTGGCGAAGGCGAACTCCTCGGCGCCGAGGAGCGCGGCCACAATGACGTCGCGCCCGGTGCGCATCAGCCCATCGCTCTGCAGGACGACGCGGTCGCGCAGGCCGTTGGCGACCAAGGTCTGCTGCGCCTCGGCCAGGCCGAGCTCCCAGGGCGCGCCGGCGTGGGTGAGCGATGACAGTGGGGCTGCGCCCGTGCCGCCCTCGTAGCCGGAGACCACGATGTGGTCGGCGCGCGCCTTGGCGACCGCGGCGGCCACGGGGCCCACGCCGATCTCGGCGACGAGCTTGACGCTGATGCGTGCGGCGGGGTTGACGGAGCGGAGGTCGTAGATGAGCTGGGCGAGGTCCTCCACGGAGTAGACGTCGTGGTGCGGTGGAGGAGAGATCAGCCCCACCCCCGGCGTCGAATGGCGGAGGCGGGCGATGGTGACGTCGACCTTGTCGCCGGGAAGCTGGCCACCCTCGCCGGGCTTGGCGCCCTGGGCGACCTTGATCTGGATCTCGTCGGCGTTGATGAGGAAGTCGGCGGTAACACCGAACCGGGCGGAGGCCACCTGATGGATGGCGCTCCGCTTCGAATCCGTGCCGTCGAGCACGTACCGGGCCGCGTCCTCACCGCCCTCGCCGGTGTTGGAACGGCCGCCGATGCGGTTCATGGCGATGGCCAGCGTCTCGTGCATCTCCGGTGAGATCGAGCCCAGCGACATGGCGCCGGTGGCGAAGCGGCGCACCAGCGTGTCCGCGGACTCCACCTCCTCGAGGGGCACGGGCACGTCGGCCTCGCGGATGGCGAGCAGTCCGCGCAGGGTTCGGCGCTCCGCCGATTCGCGGTCAGCGAGGGTCACGTACTGGCGGAAGTGCTCCGGCGATTCTGAGCGCACGGCGTGCTGGAGGGCCCCGATCACCTCCGGGTTCCAGGCCCGCTTCTCACCGTCGCGCCGCCACTGGTAGGTGCCGCCGCCGTCCAGCGCTGCGGGGGGCGCACCGTTCTGCGGGAAGGCGCGAGCGTGGCGGCGCACAGCGTCGGCGGCGATGCGCTCCAGCCCGGCGCCACCGATGCGCGTCGGTGTCCGTGTGAAGTACCGTTCGACCACGTCCTCGGAGAGCCCGATGGCCTCGAAGAGCTGGGCTCCGCAGTAGGAGAGGACGGTCGAGATGCCCATCTTGGCGATCGTCTTGAGCAGCCCCTTGCGCAGCGCATTGATGACGTTGGCCTGCGCGGCGGGACCGTCGAGGCCCTCGATGGCCCCGCTGACGGCGAGCTCGGCGGCTGTGTCGAGGAGAAGGTAGGGGTTGACCGCCTCGGCTCCGAACCCGATGAGCAGCGCCAAGTGTGCGACCTCGCGCGGCTCCGCGCTCTCCACCACGAGCCCAACCCCGGTGCGGGTGCGCTCGCGGAGCAGGTGATGGTGCACAGCGGCGGTTGCCAGGAGCGAGGGGATGGGGACGTGCGTGGCGTTGGCGCCCCTGTCGCTGATGATCAGGATGGTGCGACCCGCGTCCACGGCGTCGGACGCCAGGCGGCAGATCCGTCGCAGGCCGTCCTCGAGGCCGCCGGCGCCGTTGCCGGGGTGAAAGACCGCGTTGATCATCTCGGCCGGGAACTGGCGCTGGGTGACCTGCCGGATCGTCGCCAGGTCGGCGGCGGTGAGGATCGGGTGGGGCAGCTCGAGACGCGCCGCCTGCGCCGGGCCCTGCTCGAGAAGGTTGCCGCCGGCCCCCAGCGACGTGACCAGGGACATCACCGCCGCCTCCCTGATGGGATCGATGGGCGGGTTGGTGACCTGGGCGAAGAGCTGCTTGAAGTACGCGAAGAGCGGCTGCGGGCGGGTGCTCAGCACCGCCAGCGGCGCGTCATTGCCCATCGACCCGACCGGCTCCTCGCCGCGTGCCGCCATCGGTGCGACGATGAGGCGCACGTCCTCCTCGGTCCAGCCGAAGAGGTGCTGGCGGATGCGCAGCGTGCCCGGGTCCGGCTCCTGCTGGTCGCTTCCGGGGGCCAGCTCGTCGAGGTGAACTGTTCCGCCGCGGATCCACTGCTGATAGGGGTGGCGCGCCGCAAGCAGCCGCTTGCAGGCGTCGTCGTCGAGGATGGCGCCGGCCTCTGTGTCGACGAGCAGCAGCCTGCCGGGGTCGAGCCGCCACTTCTTGACGATGCGCTCCTCGGGGATGTCGAGCACCCCCGCCTCGGACGCCATCACGACGAGGCCGTCATCGGTGACCACGTACCGCGCCGGCCTCAGGCCGTTGCGATCGAGACACGCCCCCACCAGCCTGCCGTCGGTGAAAGCGATGGCCGCCGGTCCATCCCACGGCTCCAGCAGGCTGGCGTGGAACTCGTAGAAGGCGCGGCGCTCGTCGTCGAGCAGCTCGTTGCTGTGCCACGCCTCCGGGATCATCATCATCATGGCGTGCTCGATGGAGCGCCCTGACATGGTCAGGAGTTCGAGGGCGTTGTCGAACTGGGTCGAGTCCGAGCCGTCGGAGTCGAGAACGTCGCGAATCTTCTCGACATCGCCGCCGAAGAGGGCGCTGCGGAACTTCGACTGGCGGGCGTTCATCCACGCCGCGTTGCCGCGCAGCGTGTTGATCTCGCCGTTGTGCGCGCACATCCGTGCCGGCTGGGCGAGGTCCCAGCGGGGAAGCACGTTGGTGGAGAAGCGCGCGTGGACGATGGCCAGCGCCGACACCACCGCCGGGTTGCCCAGGTCGCTGTAGAAGCGGCCGAGTTGTTCGGCGGTGAGCATCCCCTTGTAGACGACCGTCCGGCTGCTGAGGCTGGCGAGGTGGAGGGCGCGCCGGCCCATCCCGCCCTGGCGTGCCCGCGTCTCGATGACACGACGGAGCACGTAGAGGCGGCGCTCCAGGGCGTCACCGTCCAGGCCGACCGCGGCGACGAAGAACTGGCGGATGTGCGGCATGGCCGCCCGCGCCGTGACCCCTGGAGCAGTGGGGTCGACCGGCACGTCGCGCCAGCCGAGCAGATGCACACCCTCGGCGGCACAGCAATCCGCGATGAGGTCCTCCGCCGTCCGGCGCTCGCCGGCAGCGCGGGGAAGGAAAGCCACCCCCACGCCATAGGCGCCGGCCTCGGGCAGTGCCACGGGTGAGGCCGAGAGCAGGAAATCGTGGGGAAGCTGGAGGAGGATCCCGGCACCGTCGCCGGTGTCCGGGTCGCTCCCCGTGGCACCGCGATGTCCCAGGTTGACGAGGGCGCGCATCGCCGAGGACACGATGCTATGGTCGGCACGGCCCGACGTGGTGGCGACGAAGGCTACCCCACATCCGTCGTGCTCGAATCGCGGATCACGGAGATCGCGGGGGGCCGGGGCGGGGGCGCTCATCTGTTCGATCCCAAATAGCGTGACAGGATGTGGTCGAGCCATCAAGCCCAGCGTCGATGCCTCCAGCCACAGCAGACCGGCCCTTCATCGTAATCAATGCCGCATTCGCTACGATCAGTACCAGTTCCCGCTCGTTCTGCACCGATCCGCCGCGCCTTCAGGCGCCAGGGGAGAGATGGCCCAGGTCACAGCGACGCCCACCGCACCGAACGCTCAGCATCCTGAGCAGACCGTCCTGCAGCGATTCCGCCGCGACCAGCCGTGGTGGCTGCTTCCGCTCACCGTCGTCACCGTCCTGGGCGGCTTCGGCCTCTACGTCCTCTGGACCGCATTTATCGAGTCACCGCCGGGTTCTGTCAACCACGTCAGCGAGTGGGGTCCGTATCTCTCGCCGTTCTTCTCGCCCCTGATCTGGAAGAGTGGCCCGGTCAGCCCGGCGATCTTCGTGCTCTGGTCGCCGCTCATCTTCCGCGCCAGTTGTTACTACTACCGCAAGGCGTACTACCGATCGTTCTTCCTCGATCCGCCGGCGTGCGCCCTCGGTGAAATGCGCCATCGCGCGTACCACGGCGAGTCCCGCTTCCCGATGGTGCTCAACAACCTCCACCGCTTCACCCTCTACGCCGCGCTCGTCATCCTGGGCTGGCTGTGGTACGACGCCTTCCTGGCCTTCTTCTCCGTCGACCCGGCAAACCACGGCCACGTGTGGCTGGGCCTGGGCACCGGGATCATGCTCGCCAATGTGGTCCTGCTCACCGCCTACACCTTTAGCTGTCACTCGCTCCGCCACCTCGTCGGCGGTGGCCTGGACTGCTATTCCACAGCCCGGCTCGGCATGGCTCGCAACGGGGCCTGGCGCGCGCTCACCAAGATCAACCTGCGTCACCCAATGTGGGCGTGGCTGAGCCTCTTCAGCGTCATGCTCACCGACGTCTACATCCGCCTGCTGCAACACGGGCTGTTCGTGGACCCCCACATCGTTTTCTGATGAGTGCCGAGAGCTACATCACCCACGAGTGCGACGTGCTTGTCATCGGTGCCGGCGGTTCGGGCATGCGCGCCGCCATCGCCGCCGCGGAGGCGGGGTGCAGCACGATCGTGATCACCAAGTCGCTGCTCGGCAAGGCGCACACCGTCATGGCCGAGGGAGGCATTGCCGCCGGGCTCGGCAACCTCGACGACGCCGACGGATGGGAGGTTCATTTCGCCGACACCATGCTCGGCGGTCAGCTGGTCAACAACTGGCGGATGGTCGAGCTCTACGCCCACGAGGTGATCGACCGCGTCTACGAGCTGGAGCGGTGGGGAGGCCTGTTCGACCGCACCGACGACGGCCTGATCATGCAGCGGCCATTCGGCGCACACAGCTACCGGAGGCTCGCCCACGTCGGCGACCGCACGGGCCTCGAGCTGATCCGCACCTGCCAGGACAAGTTGGTGCACACAGCAGGCGCCGAGTGCCTCATGGAATACACGCTCACCCGCTTGCTGAAGAACGGCGACCGCGTGGTCGGGGCCATGGGCTACAACCGCAATGACGGCAAGTTCGTGGTCATCAAGGCAGGCGCGACCATCCTCGCCAGCGGCGGATGGGGACGCATGTACCGCTACACCAGCAACAGCTGGGAGGGGACGGGTGACGGCGCCGCCATGGCCTACGACGCGGGCGCCGACCTGCTCGACATGGAGTTCGTGCAGTTCCACCCCACGGGCATGATCTGGCCACCGGGCGCCCGGGGGATCCTGGTCACGGAGGCGGTGCGCGGCGACGGAGGGATGCTCTTCAACAGCGAGCACAGGCGCTTCATGCTGGACTACGACCCCGTCAAAAAGGACTTGAGCTCGCGCGATGTCGTGGCCCGTTCCATTTACAAGGAGGTTCAGGCGGGGCGCGGTTCGCCGCACGGCGGCGCCTTCCTGGACATCACACACCGCGGCGCCGACTACATCCTGCGCAAGCTGCCCTCCATGTACGAGCAGTTCCACGCGCTGGCGTCAGTGGACATCACCAAGGAGCCAATGGAGGTGGGCCCGACCATCCACTACACCATGGGCGGCATTCGCGTCGACCCGGAGACGTCGGCGACGACCGTGCCTGGGCTCTATGCGGCGGGGGAGTCGGCCGGCGGCCTCCACGGCGCCAACCGCCTCGGCGGCAACTCGCTCGGTGACATCCTCGTCTTCGGCCGGCGCGCAGGCGTCGCAGCCGCAGAGTTCGCGCGAACGGAGGGCCAGCAGCGGGACGTCGACGAGCGAGACGTCGAGGCGGAGCAGACCGCTCTCCTCGACCCGCTCGACAGCAGCCATGGTTGGACCGACAGGGAGAATCCCTACCACCTCCATGAGGCGCTGCAGGCGGCGATGCAGGACGACGCGGGCATCGGCCGCAGCGATGCGTCGCTCCAGCGCGCCCTCTCGGCCATCCTCGAGCTGCGCGGACGCAGCAAACGGATGCGGGTGGTCGGTCGCCGTGTGCTCAATCCTGGCTGGCACACCTGCAGGGACGTCACCTTCATGCTCACCGTCAGCGAGGCCATCGTTCGCAGTGCCCTGCACCGCCAAGAGAGCCGCGGGTCGCAATGGCGCTTTGACTTCCTCGAGCAGGACGCCAGGCAGGGCCAGGTGAATTACGTAACACGGCGCGACGGCGACTCCATGACAGTGGAAGCGGTCCCCCTCTCGCAGATGCCAGCCAACCTTGTGCAGCTGCTGCCGCGCAGCCGTTTCTACGACCCCGCGAAGCTCCCCAAGGGATATCTTCGACCCGAGGAGATGCCGCCGGCCACGGCGAAGGAGGCTCCAGGATGACCACGACCGGCGCTGCGTCCGCCGCAGGCCTCGACGGGACATCTCCGGTGTCCGAGTACGGCACTCCCGACCCCGGCCTGACCGGTGACACGATCACCCTCAACGTCTTCCGCGGCACCCCCGACGACCAGCAGGGCGACGTGACCTACCAGGTGCCCGGGGTGTCCGGCATGGTGGTGCTCGACGCCATCCACTACATCCAGCACAACCTCGACACAGACCTGGCCGCGCGCTGGAACTGCAAGGCGGCCAAGTGCGGCTCGTGCAGCGCCGAGATCAACGGGAGGCCGGGCCTGATGTGCAAGACGCGCATCGACGAGCTCCCCGATGGGCCGATCACCGTCCGGCCCATGAAGGCATTTCCACTCATCAAGGACCTGGTCACCGACGTCTCGCGCAACTACGAGATCAACAGGGCGATCCCTCCGTTCACCCATGCCCCGGACGACGGCACGCCGTGGCGCATCCGCCAGGCCGACATCGACCGCCTCTACGAGTTCCGCAAGTGCATCGAGTGCTACCTGTGCCAGGACGTGTGCCACATCAACCGCACCCATGGCCTCCTCGACCGCTTCTACGGGCCGCGCTTCTTCGTGCGCGTGGCCAGCCTCGAGATGCACCCCAAGGATGTGCTCGACCGCACCGAGCAGACGCGCGACGAGGGTGGTCTCGCCTACTGCAACGTCACCAAGTGCTGCACCGAGGTCTGCCCGGAGCACATCCATATAACGGACAACGCCATCATCCCGCTCAAGGAGCGCGTCGCCGACAAGCACTGGGACCCGGTGCGCTGGATGGGCCGCAGGATGTTCGGCAACCGCGACAACGACACCCAACCCCCCACACCTTCGCCGGCCGGGTAGCCGCAGCTCCGTGAGCGTGGCGATCGTCGCGGGCACGGTCGCCGCCGTCCTGCTCGTTGCCGCCGTGGTCGGCATCGCCCGGCGCGGGCGCAACCCCAGCGCAGGTAGCGACCCGTCGACACTGCGCGACGCCTTCGTCGGCATCCTCATCACCGTCGGTCCGTTCTTCGGCGTGCGCTATCAGCCGCCGCGCGTGGAGGTCCCCGTGGTCATGGCCCCGGCCCCTGACGACCTCGACCCCGCCACGGCAGCCCCACGCCAGGGCGACGACGAGGCCGCGCGCGAGGACATCTGACGCGCGCTACGGGACCGGTCAGCCGGCCGTCGTCGCGGCGCTGAGTGGTGGCATCGACGCGTCGATGTCCTCGCGCCGCGCATCCATGATGTCGACCAACTGCTGCACCGACGACGCGGACCGGTGCAGGGCCTCACGGTCGCTGTCAGAAAGGGCGACCTCGACCACGCCGAGCAGCCCGCCCGCGCCGAGGCGGGCGGGAACGCCTGTGTACAGGCCGTTGATGCCGTACTCACCCTCCAAGTACACCGCGCAGGGCAGCACCTGGTGGGTGTCGAGGAGGATTGCGTCGGTCATCTGGGCCGCGGCCGCAGACGGCGCGTAGTAGGCGCTTCCCGTCTTGAGCAGCCCAACGATCTCGGCCCCGCCATCGCGGGCGCGTTGCACGATGGCGTCGAGGCGCTCCTTGGAGATGAGCTGCTCGACGGGCACGCCGGCGACGGTGGTCAGCGAGGTGAGCGGCACCATCGTGTCGCCGTGGCCACCGAGCACGTACGCCGCCACGTCGACCACGGAGGCGTCAAGCTCCTGCGCGATGAAGGTGCGGAAACGGGCCGTGTCGAGCACGCCGGCCATCCCGATGACGCGCTCGCGCGGGAAGCCGCTGACCGCCTTGGCGACCTGTGCCATGGCGTCGAGGGGGTTGCTCACCACCACGATCACGGCGTCCGGTGAGTGCTCCGCGACCTGTCGGGCAACCGACGCAACGATCTTGGCGTTGGTCATGACCAGGTCGTCGCGCGACATGCCCGGCTTGCGGGCCACGCCGCTGGTGATCAGGACGACATCGGAGGCGGCCGTCTCCTCGTAACCGTTGGAGCCGGTCACGACGGAGTCGTGGCCGAGGATGGGGCCCGCCTGGAGGAGGTCGAGCGCCTTGCCCTGGGGCAGTCCCTCGACGATGTCGACGAGCACGATGTCGGCGTAATTGCGCTCGGCGAGGCGCTGCGTCAGGGTCGCCCCGACGTTGCCGGCACCGACGACTGTGATCTTGAAGCGCACCTTGTCACCCTTGGTCTGGACGTGGTTGCAGGGATCGGGCACATTGTAGGAAGCCGCGGTCGCAGCCCGCGTTTCAGCCGCTAGCATGGCCCGGATGGCAGCCACGCGCCCCGATCCACCGCGCCCGGCGCAACGCGGCCGGGCCTCGGCACGGAGCCGGCGGCGCCTCCCCGCAGGGGCCAGGGCGCGGGCACTCACGGTCGTGGAACGCCTCCGCGCAGAGTACCCGCAAGCAACGTGCGCTCTCGTCCACGAGTCGCCGTTGCAACTGCTCGTGGCCACCATCCTCAGCGCGCAGTGCACCGACGAGCGCGTCAACATGGTCACCCCGGTGCTGTTCGCGCGGTACCCGACGGCTGTCGACCTGGCCGAGGCGCGCCTCGAGGATCTCGAGGAGGTCATTCGCTCCACCGGTTTCTTCCGGATGAAGGCGCTGGCCATCCGCGAGATGAGCCAGGACGTGGTGGCGCGCTTTGGAGGGCAGGTGCCGCGCCGGATGGAGGACCTTGTGAGCCTCCGCGGCGTCGGCCGCAAGACCGCCAACGTGGTGCTCGGGGTCGCCTTCGGCGTGCCTGGTCTCCCCGTCGACACCCACGTCACGCGCCTCTCCGGTTTACTCCGCCTGACCAGCGCCAAGGACCCGGTCGAGATCGAGCGCGACATCTGCGCGATGGTGCCCGCTGAGGAGTGGACCGACCTGAGCCTGCGCCTCATCATGCACGGACGACGGGTGTGCGTCGCCCGGACCCCGCGTTGCACACAGTGCGTCCTCGGCGACATCTGCCCGTCCGCCGACCTGGGTCCGGTGCGGCCCGGCGCCCGCACCGGCGGCCGTCATGCCACGGCCAGGACGGCGCGCCCTCGATCGCCGAGCGGAAGCTGACGGAAACCCGGGAATGCGCATGACCGCGCCCGGTGCAGAGATGCCACGAGCGCCTCGGTGCGGCGGAGTTCGAGGTCGGTGATGCCGCAGGCTCGGGCCACCTCCTCGAACGCGACCACGCGCCCGCCGGCGGCGTTGACACGTCCCACCCAGGCCGCGAACGACAGGGCCACTCGCGCGTAGATAAAGGGCTCGGCCTGATGCTCGGGCATGCTGGTCTCGATGACGCTGAGGGTATGCCCCGCGGCGACCGCAGCCATCAATGTCTCGGCCACGCCGGCCAGGAGGGGGCCTGACGCCGATCGCGCGGCGTCGTGGTAGACGAGCACGGTGCGGCCATCCGCGCGCACGTGCTGGATGGCCAACGCGCTCAGGCCGCGGTAGGGGTCGAAGAAACCGACCGGGATGGTGGCGAGCGGGGGTCCGATCTCCATGGTCGGTCAGCCTGGGGGCGACGGGCGGACATCGGGGAGACATCCCAGCCACTCGTCCCGCATGGGCGGCGTATACAGTCACAGCCATGCAGGGCGCACAGAAGTTGACGCCGCTCGATGCGTCCTTCCTTCACCTCGAAACCCCCAGGACGCACATGCACATCGGCGGGGTGGCCATCTTCGAGCCCTCACCGCTCGGCACCGGCCGGGCACTCTATGAAGCGCTCGCCCGGGCGATCGCGCCGCGCCTCGACCTCATGCCGCGTTACCGCCAGAAACTGGCGTTCGTTCCTCTCAGCCTGGACACCCCGGTGTGGGTCGACGACCCGGACTTCGAGATGAGCAACCATCTTCTCCGCGCCGCCCTGCCCAAGCCCGGCGGCGACCTGGAACTCCAGGAGCTCATCGGCCGCGTGTTCTCGCGACCGCTCGACCGGCGCCGCCCGCTCTGGGAGATCTACATCGTCGAGGGGTTGCGCGACGGCCGCTGGGCGCTGCTCACCAAGTCCCACCACGCCATGGTGGACGGCATCTCCAACCTCGAGCTGGCCACGATCCTTCTCGACGTCGAGCCCGACCCCGAGCCGGACAGCCGTCCCTTCGGGGTCTCGCACTGGGAGCCGGAGGAAGCGCCGAGCAGCATGGGCCTGCTCATCAACTCGCTGCGTGAGCGGGTCACCCGGCCCGCGCGTCTGCTCAGCGCTGCCCGCGCCGTCGCCGGCCAGCCCGGGCGCCTCGGCAACGCCCTGCGCGACACCGCCAGCGGCCTGGTTGCCATGGCCGACCACTTCGGCACATCGAGCTCGGCCATCAACGGCAGGACCGGCCCGTCGCGCTCCTACCGGTACAGCCGGTTTCCCCTTGAGGACTTCCGCACCATCAAAGCGGCCTTCGGCGGAACCATCAACGACATCGTCCTGGCCGTGGTGGCGGGGGGCCTTCGCCATTTCCTCATCACCCGCGGTGTCGACCCGGAGGATGAGGACGAGGCTCTGCAGGCGCTCTGCCCGGTCAGCATCCGCGACACAAGGGAGCGCACCGCTCTCGGCAACCGCCTGGCCATGCTGCTCGTGAAGCTGCCCACAGCGGAGGCCGACCCGCAGCGCCGCATCGCCGCCGTGCGCAGCACCGTCGACGGGCTCAAAGCGCGCAAGCAGGCGGTCGGGGCCGACTTCCTTCTCAACCTCGCCGGGTTCGCCCCCTCGACGTTGCACGCCATGGTGGCGCGGGCGTCACTCCGCCAGATCGCGTTCAACCTCATCGTCACCAACGTGCCCGGACCACAGTTCCCCCTGTACTGCCAGGGTGCCAAGCTGGTCGAGGTGTTCCCGATCGCCTTCCTGTATGACGGGCAGAAGCTGGCCATCGCCATCTTCAGCTACTGCGGGACGCTCAACTTCGGCTACCTCGTCGACTCACAGGGGATGAGCGACGTCGACGTCTTCGCCGAGTGTGTCGAGGAGGCCCTCCGGGAGCTGGTCGATGCGGCGAAGTTGGATGCCGCGCGCCCGCCGGTGGCCTCGCGTCAGCCGTCGGCGCGCCGCAAGCGCGCCGTTCGAACTACATCCGTCGGATCGACACCTAGGCGAGGCTCGGTGGGCTGAGGCGCATCGCCCAGGCGTGGGCCTGGTCGTCGGGCACGGGGCTGTGCCCATCCATGGAGATGGCGAGACGCCGCGCCTCCACCCCGTCGAGGCGGAGGCGGCCGACCTCACCGTCATCGATGAGCCCCGCGTCGATGCACACGTCGAGGAATTCGACCAGCTGGTCAGGGTCCAGTGAGTCGAGAAAGCGCATCTTGCGAATCAGTCGCTCGCGGTTGCTGGGAAGGTAGACGCCGAGGTCGGCGAACGCCAGCAGGACGGCCCGAGCGAGGTCGCGGAGTTCGTCCACTACCCCGATGGTACGCAACCCACGTGGTCACGCCGCTCGGATCCGGCCACGATTCTCTCGCGGTGATGTCACCGCGCCATCCTGATGGCGGCCGCAAGGAGCGCTGCCACACCGATGGTGCGTGCCGTCGCCGCACTGCGCCACGAGGCGTCGTCCAGGTGTGCGATCAGGTCCGCGTACATCGGGGAATAGAGCGCGTTGACGACACGCCGGTCGCTCATCGACGGAACCTCCCGGGTGGCGCTGGGGCGTCCGTCATGGACGAGCCGGAAGGTGCCGTCCTCCCAGTCCACGTCCAGGCATTGAGCCGGGCGGTCGAGGTGCACGGCGTTGGTGCGCCGCGTCCCGGCATACGAGGCGCGGACCCGGGCCATGCCCGCGGCGCCGAGGCGCACGTCGACGGAAGCCACCTCACGGCCGCCCGGGCCCTCCCGATGACAGGCCACCACCGCGCAGTGCGGGTCGAGCAGGTGGAACAGCGCGAGGTAGTGGACGGCGTGGTCGCCGAGGATGCCCCCTTCGTGCTCCGGGTCGGCGCGCCAGCCTCCCGCACTCAGGGGATCGGTACCGGGTCGCTCCACGCCGACGCGCACGGTGAACGGCTCGCCGGCCCGCACACCACCGGCCGCGGCGCGCGACACCCACTGCCATGGGGTGGCGTGGCGATACTGCTGGACGGTGGCGAGGGCAAGCTCGGGGCGGCGCGCGGCGAGGTCACGCAGGCGGGCGACGTCGGCGTCGCTGATCCCGAGTGGTTTCTCGCACAGCACATGAACGCCACGTTCCAGTGCCGCCGCCATCTCCTCGAGGTGGGCGCTTGGAGGGGTGGCGATGACCAGCAGGTGCGGCGTCGTGGCCGCGAGCATCTCGTCGTTCTCGGCGAATGCGGCGGACTGCGGATGCCGTGCGGCAACGGCGTCGCGCCTGTCGCGGTCGGGGTCGCACACGCCGACCACGCTGACGCTTCCCCCCACCTCGGCGGCGCGCAGCGCCGGCAGATGTGCCCTGGTCGCGGCCGAGCCGATTCCCACCACGGCAACGCGCAGCGGCCCGCCCCGGCGATGCTCAGCCGGCAAGCGCATCCTGCAGCGCGCTGATCGCCTCGTCGGCGCCGTGCTCGGTGAGGATCAGCGGTGGGTTGAGTCGAACTTCCGGCACATCGCCGACGATCAGGATCCCGGCGTTGAGGCAGCGGCGGAAGAGGCGCAGGCAGAGGTCGCTTCCGGCCAGCTCCGCGGTCGCCGGGTCGACGAGGTCGAACCCGAGCATCATGCCCAGCCCCCGGTTGCGGGCCACGAACGGCGACGCCGCCTCGAGGGCCACGATGCCGTCGGCGAGGCGGCGGGCGGTGCGCTTGACCTGGTCGTCGAAGCCCGGCGCCGCCAACACATCGAGCACGGCGATGCCGGCCGCGCAGGCCAGCGGGTTGGCACCGTAGCTGCTCGACGTCGCCGACGGCTGCGCGAAGAGGCTGGCGTCCCACAGCGAGCTGGGCGCGGCCACTCCGCTCAGCGGGTACCCGCCGCCCATCGCCTTGCCCAGCACCAGGATGTCCGGTCGGACGTCGAACCAGTCGACGGCGAATGTGCGGCCGAGGCGGCCGAAGCCGGTGATCGACTCGTCCACGATGAGCAGCCAGCCGTGGGCGTCGCAGAGAGCGCGCAGCCCGGCGAGGAACCTCCGCTGAGGTGGCCGGTTGCCCGCCGTGCCGAGGACGGGCTCGACGATCACCGCTGCGACGTCGTGGAGGTCGGCGGCGCACAGCTCGAGAGCGGCGATGGCAGCGGCGCCCTCTTCCTCGCACGACGGGTAGCTGAGGGAGTCGTGCTGTTCGCAGCGCGGGTAGGGGAGGGTGTGCACCCAGTCCACCCCGAGGTTGACCCGCTCCTCAGGGAACCGTCCGCCGCTGAATCGCACCCCGGTCGTCTTGCCGTGGAAGCCGCTGGAGAAGGAGATGAGGTCGCGACGTCCGGTCACCGATTGGGCGAGGCGAACCGCCACCTCGACTGCCTCGGCTCCCCCGGAGTAGAGCGCGACGCGGTCAACGCCGAAGGGCAGGACCGCGGCGAGGCGCTCCAGGTAGTCGGCGTGCTCAGGAGTGTGCAGAACGCAGGCGGCGAGGCGTTGCGCCTGCCGGCCCACCGCCTCCGACCAGACCGGGTTGGCGTGACCGATCGCCGCCACACCCATGGCTGTGGCGAAATCGAGCAGCCGCCGCCCGGAGTCCGTGATCAGGTACGGCCCCTCGCCGTGGGTCACCACCAGGCCGGCCGACTCTGCGATGCGGCGGGGGCCCCCGCCGCCGTGGCGGCGCACCGCCTCGGCAACGTGGCCGGCGGGAGTGGTGTCGACTGTTGTGCTCACTAAATCGCCTCGATGTCATCGTCGCCCCCGTCGCCACGCCGGCGGATGCGGCGGACATGGGGCGCACGTTGCAGGTGGTAGGGGACGTTGATGACCACCGTCCCCGGACGGAAGAGCAATTGTGCCTTGAGCCTCAACGCCGTCTGATTGTGCAGGAGCGCGTGCCACCAGCGCGTTGCCACCAGCTCGGGCAGCACGATGATGATGGTGTTGTCACCGTGCTGCTTGTCGATAGCGTCGATGTAGCGGAGCAGCGGCCGGATGAACGACCGGTACGGGGACTCGACGATCTCGAGGGGAACGTGGTTGCCCCAGATCTCCCATTTGGCCCGCAGCCTCTCGATGTGGTGCTCGTCGTCGCAGATGTGCACGGCGATGACGCTGTCGCTGATGGCCCGAGCCATCGCCAGTGACTGCATGGCCACGCCGTTGAGCTCGGCGATAGGCACGATGCACACCGGCTTGAGGTCGGCGGGGGAGATGGGGATCTCGGTGGTGAGGTGCGTGGCCACGTCTTGGTAATGGCGGTGAATCGCATAGAAGACAGTGACGAAGGTCGGGATGATGATCAGCACCACCCAGGCGCCGCTGGTGAACTTGGCGGCCGCGGTGATGATGAAGACCAGGGCGGTCAGGCTCATGCCCACGGCGTTGAGCGGCAGCCCCCGGCGCCAGCCGGGCTCACGGCGCTTCAGCCAGCGCATCACCATGCCACCCTGCGACATCGTGAAGGCGAGGAAGACACCGATCGTGTACAGCGGGATGAGCGAGTCCACCCTGGCGCCGAACACCCACACGAGCAGGACCGCCATCGCCGCAAGCACCACAATGCCGTTGTTGAACGCCAGCCGCTCGCCGAGACGGCGGAACTGGTGAGGAGCGTAGTCGTCGCGGGCGAGGAAGAAGAAGAGGCGGGGGAAGTCGGAGAAGGAGGTGTTCGCGGCGAGGACGAGGATGGCCGCCGTCGTCCACGTGACGAAATACAGGCCCGCGCTGTTGCTGCCGAACGCCGCGGTGGCGAACTGCACGATGATCGGCGGGTTGCTGCTCTTGTATGGGTGCAGGCCGAGAAGGTGGGCGCCGAGCGTGATGCCCACGAACATGGTGCCCAGGGTTAGCCCCATCACCGTCAGCGTGGTCCGCGCGTTGTGCCAGCCGGGCGGTTTGAACGCGGGCACGCCGTCGCTGATCGCCTCGACGCCGGTCAGGGCGGTGCAACCGGACGCGAAAGCCTTGAGGATGAGCAGGACACCCACGCCCTCGATGGCGTGGCCGAGCGGCGCCGTCTGGACCGGAAGCGTCGTATGGGTCGCCAGCCGGATGAATCCGACGATGAGCATCACGAAGATGCCGAAGATGAACAGGTAGGTGGGCGCCGCGAAGATCGACCCTGATTCGCGGATGCCGCGCAGGTTGCCCAGGACGATGAGCACGATGATGCCGCTGCACACGAGCACGCCGTGCTGACCGACCCACGGCACCGAGCTGGCGACGAAATCCTTGCCGCTGGACACCGAGACGGCGACGGTGAGCACGTAGTCCGTCATGAGGGCCGCGGCAGCGACCAACCCGAACAACGGCCCGAGGTTGTCCTTGGCGACGATGTACGAGCCCCCGCCCGCGGGGTACGCCTTGATCGTCTGCCGGTAGCTCAGCACCACGGCGCAGAGCAGGAAGACGATCGCGCCCATGATGGGCAGCGAGTACTGCGTCGCCGCCGAGCCTGCGACCACGAGCACGACGAGGATCTGCTCGGTCGCGTAGGCCACCGATGAGAGTGCGTCCGACGACAGCACAGCGAGGGCCTTGACCTTGGTGAGCTTCTCGCCCTCCTGCTGCGCCGTGGCCAGCGGCTGACCGAGGATGAAGCCGCGGATTCGCTTCGCGAAGCGCCCCATGTCGCTGGTGGGGGCCGTGGCCCGGGCAGTGGCTTCAAGCCATCCCGGTGCGACATTCTTGAAGCCCTGGTTCTTGGGGCGCACCACGCGCACGTAGTGCTCTCCGGCCCGGCCGCGCCGCTCGAGAACACCGAGGTCGGGCTCGACGAAGTCCCGCCCGGTCTGGACGCGAGCCCGAGGGACGAGTGACCAGGACCGGCCCGCCTCGCGAAGTGCGGCCACCTCGTCTTCGGGGAGACCTGCCTTGGCGGACTCCGACGGTTCGGGCGGCGTTTCACTCACTCTTCGTCACAAGACCCCGTCGCAGAGTGTAGTCAGCGTCCCGCAGACGCGGATCGGTGAGGGTCGGGTACGATTCAAGCGTTCCGATGGATTTCGACTTGGCCGAGTGATCGATACAACCGAGGCATCGTCCCGCGCCGCTGGCGAGGAGACGGACGGCCGCAGCACACCCATTGTCGGTGGGGCGCGCGCTGTTGCACCGAGTGTCCGCAGCCGCGCGCCCGTGGGCGGGCCATCGCCGGCGCAGCTTCCCCGGATCGTCCGCCCGCAGGGGCTGCCTCACTCAACGCGGCCGATCGACCCCCCGGCACCGGAGCATCACCACCTGCCCTCGTGGGTGCGGAGGCTCCACGCCCAGGCACGTCCCATCCTCGCCGACCTGCTCGGCAACCTGTCCGGCGAAGCGCTGCAGCGCTTCCAGGCCACGGTGGACGCGCTGATCGCCGCCATCAGTTCCGGCAAGTTCAGCCAGGCGTGGCAGTACCCCCGCGTGATCGGCGAGGGCATGGAGGTGTTCGAGAGCCATCGCCGCGACAACGCTGAGGAGCTCCGCGCCCAGCGGATCCTCGAGCAGAGGCGCAAGAAGGCGGGGGACTCGCTGCGCGAGGCCGGTGCGCGCCTGGCGCCCGACGTGCTGGCGCGTCTCAACCGAACACTGCGCAGTGCGGTCACCGCCGAGGAGATCGACGCTGTGACCACCGAGATGGACCAGTCGGTGACCGTGGCGCGGACCAGTGAGGAGCGCCGCCGCGACCGCGAGATCGATCGCACCCGCTCGCGCATCCGCAACACGCTACCCCGCGCCGGGGCGGCCGAGCCTGCCGAGACGTGGCAGGACGTGCTGCGCCGCTTCGCTGAAACGCAGGCCGCTGAGTAGACGGGCCGACGGCAGGCCGCCGGTATACTCGCAGCCAGTTCAGCCAGCGCGAGGAGTTCGTTGAGCACAACCCCCGTCGCAGCATCGCTTGACCCGGATCGGCTCGCGCCCGACGCCGGCAACCCACTGGTCGCCGACGTGATGCGGGACGAGGTGGTCTTCTGCCTCCCCAGCACCCCGGTCGACGCGATCGCCAAGCTGATGGCCGACAACGAGTTGAGTGAGATCCCAGTCCTGCTCGACCGCCGCCCGGTGGGCTATGTGCAGCAGGACGACATCCTCGACCGTCTCGTGGCCGGCGACGTCGCCATCGCCGGCAGCGACGTGGCCATGCGACCCCCAACGACTGTGGTGCAGGCTCGCGACATCCTGCGCACCCCGCCCCTGCTCGTTGACGAAGGGCAGCAGGTGCGCGAGGTGGCGGCGATCATGGCCCAGCAGGGCCGCCAGGTGGCGCTGATCATGCACGAGGACGAGACCCCGGTCGGGATGCTGACCGCGCGCGAGCTCGCCGACCACCTCCTCGCGCACCCCGGGCTGTCCGGTGCCTGAGCTGGACCGTCTCGCCATCACCCTCGGCGCAGAGTGCGACGCGGAGGACACGCTACTCGACATCATCGCGCAGCTGCGCGCGCAGTACCCGGTGCCCCTCGTGGTGTATCGCGACGAGACGATCGAGGGCACCGTCGGCCTCGAGGTGATCGTGGCCGCGTTCGGCCGCGACCTCGGTGCGGTGCGCGTCGGCGAGGTGATGCGTCGAGCCCCAGCGCTCGACATCGGCGAGGCGACCGAGCACGGCGTCGCGGCAATGCGCGCCGCCGGCGGCGCGGCGGTGATCGTCACCGAGAGTGACGGAGGCATCTTCGCGAGGCAGCGCACCGAGCGCCCCGTCGGCATGGTCACCGACGCCTTGGTGCTGGCCACGATCGGCAAGAACGTCACCGACAAGGCGCCGATGAAGATCCTTGCCGGGCATCGCGATCTGGGCTTCAACGTGCCCGTGTCGCCGTGTCAGCGCAACTGTCCGATCAAGCAGGACATCGCGACGTACGTGGACTACGTGAGCCAGGGTCGCTACGTCGACTCCTGGGCGGTCATCCACGAGACCAACCCCTTCCCGAGCATGCTGGGACGGCTCTGCAACCACCCCTGCGAGACCGACTGCAAGCGCGGCTGGGACCCCGGTGAGGAGCCGGTCACGATCCGTTCCATCAAGCGCTTCAGCACTGACTTCGCCTTCAAGCAGAACCTCTGGATCGATTACAAGGTGGCTCCCCCCAACGGGCGCCGCGTGGCCGTGGTCGGGGCCGGCCCAGCCGGTCTCACCTGTGCCCTCGACATGCGTGTGCAGGGGTACGAGGTGGTGGTGTACGAGCGTGAGGCCAAGGTGGGCGGCCTGCTGAGCACGTCGATCCCGCCCTTCCGGTTCGATCACACCCAGCTGCAGTGGGAGCTGGATATGATCCTCGCCACCGGCATCGATGTGCGCACCAACAGCAACATCGGCGTTGGTGACAACGATGTCAAGATCGAGGATCTGCTCACCGAGTACGACGCCGTGTTCGTGTCGATCGGCATGATGAAGGGGCGCATCCTGCCCATCCCGGGAAGCACCCTGCCCCAGGTCACGGACGCGATGACCTTCCTCCGCCAGATCTCCTACGACCGAATGCCCGACCATTTCCCGGTGGCGGGGCGCGTGGTCGTGGTCGGCGGCGGCGCCATCGCCACCGACGCATGTCAGAGCTCGATCAAGCTGGGCGCCAAACAGGTGTGGATGGTGGCGATCGAGCCCGAGGACCGGCTCCCGGCGTTCGGCAACGAGCTTCATGAGGCCAAGGAGATCGGGCTCAACATCAAGTGCGGTGTCATCGTCAAGGAGATCCAGGCCGACGAGCGCGGCAACGTCCTCGCCGTCAGCTTCGCGCCGTTGCAGCCGATGGAGTTCGACCCGCTCAGCGGCAAGCTGATCTTCTCCTCTGTGAAGGAGGACGAGAACGCCCAGCGCTGGACGGTCGCCGCCGACCTCGTCATCTTCGCCTCGGGCCAGATCATGGAGGCTCCGGGGGCAGCCGTTCCGCTGACCCAGAGGGGCCTCGTCGCCGCCGACCGGGGCGGCCACACCGGCGTTGACAGGCTGTTCTGTGGCGGTGACTGCGTGCAGGGCCCGTCTTTCATCGTCGACGCCGTCGCCTGGGGCCACCGCGTGGCGCGCTCCATCCGCGAGTACCTCGGCGACGACCTGCCCGCCGTCGAGCGCGTCTATCAGACGATCGTCGAGCGCACCGACGACCACCGCCAGTCCGAGGTGTTCGCGCGCACCGAGCCATCCATCCTCGAAGCCTCCAAGCGCTACGACATGACCGAGTGCGAGCTGCCATGGAGCGACCGCGAGGCGATCGTCCAGTCGATCAGGTGCTTCCAGTGCGACTCGGTGCACCATTACGACACGGCGGTCTGCGTGCTCTGCGGAGCCTGCGACGACGTGTGCCCGGAGAAGGCGATCGACGTCGTCGTCTTCGGTGAGGACCGCGAGCGCTCGTCCGGCGGCGAGACCAAGGTGTGCGAGACGTCCGGTGGTGATCCCCTGTCGGGAGGCTACGAGGGCGAGATCTTCATCAACTACGACCGTTGCACGAACTGCCGCATCTGCGAGGACCATTGCCCGGTCAACTGCATCACGTTCGAGCGGGTACGCTTCATCGACGACACCATGCGAGTGGTGGAGAAGCCGCGCGTCAGCGTCGAGCTTCCACTGGTCGCGGTGCGCTGAGGCCGCCCACGCCGGCCGCGGGCCCGGCCGACGAGGTCCTGATGAGACGGGCACTGCGCCTGGCACGGCGAGCGGGGCAGCGAGGCGAGGTGCCGGTGGGCGCCGTGGCGGTGCGTGACGGCGAGGTGATCGCGGCGGCGTCGAACCGCATCGAGCGCTCTGCAGACGCGACCGCGCACGCCGAGATGCTGGTGCTGCGCCGTGCGGCGGCGGTGCTCGGCGGCTGGCGGCTTACCGGGGTGACCGTGGTGGCCACGCTGGAGCCCTGCCCGATGTGCGCGGGAGCGATGGTGCAGGGCCGCATCGACCGCTGCGTCTACGGTGCTCGTGACCCCAAGAAAGGCGCCGACGGCAGCGTCTACGACGTCCTGCGCAATCCCCTCAACAACCACCGTGTCGGCGTGGCCGAGGGTGTGCTGGGCGACGATTGCGGCCGGCTGTTGACCGACTTCTTCCGCGGCCGGCGGGGCGGCTAGGGGCATGGCCTGCGACTGGCTCCTCATCGACGGCTCCAGCCTCATCTTCCGCGCGTTCCACGGCATCCCGCGGACTGTGCGCTCACCCGACGGCCACCCTGTCAACGCCGTCCGGGGGTTCATGGACGCCCTGGCACGGCTGGTCTCGACGCGGCAGCCCCGGCACCTTGCCGTGGCCGGCGATGCTGACTGGCGCCCGGCATGGCGCGTGGAACTGATCCCGAGCTACAAGGCTCACCGCACCGCGGAGCCGGTGCCGCCCGACCTCGAGCCGCAGATGCCGCTGATCGACGAGGTCCTCGCGGCCGTCGGCATCGACGCGGTCGGGGTACCCGGCTACGAGGCCGAGGATGTCATCGCCACCTGGACCGCCAGGGCCGAGGGAACGGTCGAGATCGCCAGTGGAGACCGCGACCTGTTCGCGCTCATCGAGGATCCGCGGGTGTGCATCCTCTACCCGGAGAAGGCCGGGCTCACCATCGTCACCGAGGCGGAGGTGACCCGCCGCTACGGCATCCCGGGTCGCAGCTACGCCGATTTCGCGATGCTGCGCGGCGACCCGTCCGATGGGCTGCCGGGTCTCAAGGGCGTCGGCGCCGTGGCCGCGGCCGACCTGGTGCGCCGCCACGGCGGAGTTGCCGGCGTTCTCGCCGACGCTCGCCTCACCGACGGCCAGCGCCAGTACCTCGCCGCGGCGTTGCGGGTGGTTCCGCCGGTGCCGGACCTGCCCGTGGAGTTGCCCCCGGGGCGTCGCGACGCCTACCCCGTGGACGGCGAACGCCTGACCACCCTCACCGAGCGCCTCGGCCTGGGCTCGGCGACGGAGCGCCTCCTTGCCGCCCTGGTGGCCCTGACCAGGCAGCCGTCCAGCGACTGAGAGGCAGGTGATGATCGTCAGGCGGCTGGGGGAGTCATCCCGGGGTTGACGCGCTGCCAGAGACCGTGGTCGCGCCACCCGCCGGCGATGGCCAGGTAGGCGGCGGCCACGCCGACGGGCTCAAAACCGCAACGTTGTAAGACGGCCTGCGACGCCACATTGTCCACCAGCGTCGCGGCCTCGATGCGGTGCAGGGCCAGGGGGGTGAAGGCGATGTCGACGACGGCGTCGACGGCCCACGACGCGATTCCCAGGCGCAGCCTGGCGCCGTCCACAGAGTAACCGAGCCTGGCGCTGCAGAAGGGCCCGCGCGACACGTCGGAGAGGATGGCCTCGCCGACCAGCTCGCCGTTCTCGCGGACCAGGAAGGGGAACATCCTCCCGGCGGCCACGTCGCCCTGGGCGCGGTCCATGCGCGACGCCTGGCCCGCCGGGGTCCAGAAAGCCTCGTCACGGTGTGGCTGCGTGGGGGTCAGACGATCGCGGTTGCGAGCCCAGTAGGCACCCATGCGGTCGGCGTCTGCGACCGTCCACAGGGTCAGCGCCAGGGCGCCGCGCCGGCCCGTCGCGGGGTGTGAGCGCGTCAGAGCCTGCATCGTGTCAGCCGGAGCGGACTGCCGTGGCACGCCAGGCCTTGACCCGTCCGTCGACGATGTTCACCTCGAAGATTGCCGGTTCGACACTGCGCAGGTCCCAGCCGTCTGCGAGGGCGGTCTCGATGTCGTTGCGACGGATGCGGCGCGGGCCCCAGTGTCCGGGAGCTGCGTCGCTGAAGACCAGCATGTGGTACAGGCCGCCGATCGCCGTGACGCGACCGACCGACTCGACGTAGCGGGCCCTGTCGGCGTCGTCGAAGAGATGGAACACACCGCTGTCCATGACGGTGTCGAAGATCGTGTCGAGAACGCTGAGGTCCATGGCGTCGGCCACTTCGAAACGTGCCCCGGCGAGCCCGCGGTCGACCGCCCTCTGGCGAGCAATGGCGATGGCCTCGACGGATGAGTCGACGCCCGTGGCCTGCAGCCCCCTGGAGGCCGCCGTCAGCGCCAGTTCCCCGGTCCCGCAGCCGACGTCGAGGACGCGGCCCGAGACCTGCCCTGCCTCGAAGAGCTCAAGGAGCGCAGGCTGAGGGCGGCCGATCTCCCACGGCGGCGTGCCCCGGTAGACCTCGTCGAAGCTCACGAACGGAGAGATCGGGTTGAACGGGGGGTCGGTCGCCACATGCGCAGTCTGGCGCGCCGACGCATACCCACGACGCCAGACGGTCGCTGTTGGCCGTGCACACCTGCAGGGCGCGATCGTCGTTACAACGGTGACCTCCAGGTCGTCGCCGCGTTACGAGCCCGATCGCGTCTGCGCCGTGTGAAAGCCGGTCGATGACCATAGCCCCGCGTCAATCGACAGAGGGGGCCACTGTGACCAATCGGCGACTGTGCGTGGTGGGGACAGCCGCGGCTGCCTTCTGCACGGCATTGGTGCTGGCCATGCTGCTCGCGCCTGCGGCAGCCACGCGCCCACTCGACGAACTCAGCGAACTCGTCGCCCCGATGCTCGCAGCCACCGCCTGCGTGGTGGCGGGGCGTCGCAAGGGGGGCCGCGCGCGCACCGCGTGGTACCTCATCGCCGCCGGCGCAGCGGCTCGCGGCGCCGGCCAGGGTGCGTGGTGCTGGCTCGACCTCGTCCTCCACCAGGGCAACCCCTTCCCTTCCATCGCCGACGCCGGCTTTGCAGCGGCGGTGCCGCTTCTGCTCGCCGGCCTCCTGACCATGCCGTTCTGGCCGGCAGGACCGGCTGCCAAGCTGCGGGTGGTCAGTGACGGTCTGCTCGTGGCCGGGGGCATCCTCCTGCTCAGCTGGCACACCGTTCTCACGCCCGTTCTCGCGAGCCCCGTGGACAGCGCCCTCAGCCAGGGCCTGAGCCTCGCGTACCCGATCGGGGACGTGATCGTGGTGACGGTCCTCGCGATGATGTGGTCGCGCGCGTCGTCCTCGTCACGCACGCCGATCCTGCTCATCACCGCCGGCGCGCTGCTCATCGCGGTGTCCGACACGGGGTCCGCGTACGCGCATGCACGGGGCTCCTTTGGCTCGGGCAACCTGGTCGACATCGGCTGGGTGGCCGGGCACTTGGTCCTCGGTCTGGCGGCGCTGTGCGCGTTCGGGCGACGTGAGGGCCCGCGGCAGGTCCTGCCGCCGACCCCACTGAGTGCTGTGGTTCCGTACCTGCCGCTGCCGGTGGTGATTGCCCTCGCGGTGCGCGAGTGGCTCTCCGACGGGGTGATCAGCCCGTTCACCCTGCTCATCGGCCTGGCTCTCTTCGTACTCGTCCTGCTCCGACAGGGACTCGCCGTTCGCGAGAACGTGCGCCTGGTCCGCCTCCTCGCCTCCAACGAGTCCGAGCTCAGCCACCGTGCCGAACACGACCCCCTCACCGACCTCAACAACCGGGGCAGCTTCATCCACCTGGTCGATGAATGGCTCAGCGATCCGGCGTCAGACCGGATCTGCGCCGTGATGTTCGTCGACCTCGACGACTTCAAGCACATCAACGACAGCCTCGGCCACGCCATGGGAGACGAGGCCATCGTCGCCGTCGGCGAGCGGTTGCGCTCCTGCATGCGCAGCCATGACCTCGTGGCACGTCTCGGCGGCGACGAGTTCGCGGTCTTCCTCACCCGCCTGCCCAACGTCAACCAACTCGTCACCATCGCGGAGCGGCTCATCGAGACACTCAACGAACCCTTTCAGAGTGCCGACATGCACGCCTCGGTGTGCGGCACGATCGGCATCGCCATCGCCGAGCCCGGTGATGACGCCGCCGAACTGCTCCGCCGCGCCGACATCGCCATGTACGCGGCCAAGGCCCGCGGGAAGGGGATGTTCGGCATCTTCGAGCCGAGCATGCACGTCGCCATGTACGCACCCCTGGAGCGGCGCGCCGACCTCGAGCGCGCCGTGGAGGCGGGGGAGTTCGCGCTCCATTTCCAACCCGTGGTGGACGTCCCCACGCGCGCCATCGTCGGCGTCGAGGCGCTGATCCGCTGGGAACATCCCCTCCTCGGCATGGTCGGGCCGCTGGACTTCATCGACGATCTCGAGAAGGCCGCGTTGATGATCCGCGTCGGCGCCTGGGTCCTCAACGAGGCCTGCGGCCAGGCCGTGCGGCTGCGCGGCATCACCGGGGACGATCTCTTTGTGAGCGTCAACGTGAGCAGTTCGCAGATGCTCGACAGCGGTTTCGTCGCCGTCGTGTCCGACGCGCTCGCAGGGAGCGGGCTGCCGGCCGAGGCGCTGGTCGTCGAGCTGACGGAGAGCGTCAGCGTCGGGGAGAGCGAGGTGGTGGGTCTGCGGCTGTGTCAGTTGCGCTCGATGGGCGTGCGAGTGGCCATCGACGACTTCGGCAGCGGCTACTCGTCGTTCACATACCTGCGCCGATTGCGCGTGGACATCCTCAAGATCGACAAGTCCTTCATGGACGACCTGCTCGCGGGCGGCTCCGGCGCCGCGCTCGTCGAGGGCATGATCGGCCTCGGCAACAGCCTGGGCCTGCTCACCATCGGCGAGGGGGTGGAGGAGGGTGCCCAGCACGCAGCCTTGGTGAGGCTGGGCTGCAGCATGGCCCAGGGATATCTCCACGCCCGGCCCATGCCGATGGACCAGATCGCCGAGCGCTGCCTCGTTCGCACGCCCGCGGCAGCAGAGATCGCGGCCGCGCGCTGAGGCGCAGTGGCGCGACCGGGTGGAACGGCCGTGCGGTGCTAGGCTGATCGCGTGGCCACCGACAAGACCGTCCACCTGACCGCCGAGGGCCAGGCCCGCCTCGAGGAAGAGTTGCGCGACCTCGTCGAGAACCGCCGCCCCGTCATCGTGCGCCGCGTGGCCACGGCGCGCGAAGAGGGTGACCTCAGCGAGAACTTCGCCTACCACGACGCCCGTCGCGAGCTCGGTCTCCTCGACGGCCGCGTGCAGACGATCGAGGCGATGCTGCGCAACGCCAAGGTGATGCAGACCACCGTCGGCGACGTCGTCGGGCTGGGCTCCACGGTGACCGTTCGCGACGAGTTCGGCGAGTCGACCTACGTGATCGTCGGCCCCGTCGAGGCCGACGTGGCAGCCGGCCGCATCTCGATGGTCTCGCCGCTGGGGGCTGCGTTGATGGGCCGCACGGTGGCGGATGAGGTCAGCTTCAGCTCACCGGGAGGTACGCGCAGCGCGGTCATCGAGTCGGTTCGCTGACAGTCCCGCCGGCCTGACCGATGCGACGCGGCGCCGCCATGCTCTGTGCGGCGCTGGCCCTGGGCGGCTGTGGCTCAGGGCCCGCGGCCACGTCGGCGGCGGCCACGTCGGCGCCGGCTCATGCTACGGCCACCTACTGCACCGACGGAGGCACGGCCGAGACCCTCGATGTGTACGAGCCGTCGCGCGGCACCGCCCCGCACCCGTTGCTGCTGGTCATCCATGGCGGCTCGTGGGCGTTCGGCAGCTCGGCCCTCGCGGGCCAGAACCCGCTTGCCCGCATGACGGTGACGGCCATGCTCAGCCGGGGCTTCGCGGTCGCCTCCATCAACTACCGGCTGGCCCCCGCCAACCCTTGGCCGGCGCAGATCATCGACGTGCGCTGCGCGGTGAGGTACCTCCGCGCCACCGCCGCCCGCTGGAATCTCGACCCGCAGCGGTTCACCGCCCTCGGCACCAGCGCGGGGGCGCAGCTGGCCAGCCTGGCCGCGCTGTCTGCAGGCGCAGAGCCGCAATGGGACAACGGCCTCTACACCGGCGAGTCCGGCGGGTTCGCGGCCGTCGTCGACGGCTGGGGCCCGGCTGACCTCACCGCTCCCGGGTGGAGCGCGCTGGCGGCGGCCATCGCGGAGCCGGTCTTCCGGGCGGCGGTCGGTTCGGACAGCCAGGCATTGCGGGACGCCTCTCCGGTGACCTGGGCCCATGCGGGCGCACCGCCTTTCCTGATCATCCAGGGCTCCCGGGACACCCTGGTTCCCGCGCAGCAGTCGGCGGAGTTGCAGGCGAGGCTCACCAGTGCCGGCGCCGTGGCAACGCTGATACCGGTCGCCAACGCCGAGCACGAGCTGCGCCCGGTCGGCGGTGCCATCAGCCCCGGCCTGGACGTGCTCACAACGCGCGTGGTGGACTTCCTGCAGTCAGCTGCCCGTTGACGGGGTCTTCGGTTCCCTGCCGAGCGGGATCGTCGACCGCCGCCAGATGAACAGTGCCACGACCATGGCGACCACGAGAACGATGAGCAGGAGCAGCTGCACCCAGTAGACGAAGAACTGCGGCCCGCTCTGAAGGCTGTCGCTGCTGGCTGTGAGGATGAGGATCCGCCGCACGCCGGCGATCAGCCCGACGACGAGGAACGGCTCGGCCGCAAGAGCGTGGTCGCGCAGAGTGATGCGCACCGTGTGCAGCAGTTCCACGACCATGAAGACGAGGAGAGTCTCGTCGAGGACGTGGACGATCATGTTGTGGATGTTGTTGACGTTGAAGTTCTGGGCGATGTACAGACCGGCGCCGAACATCAGGAGGCTGCCGCTGCCGATCAGGAAGAGGGCGATGATCGCGTAGATCGCGTCCTCGACGACCTCGAGCACGACCAGCCCGAGACGGTGCCCTGGCGTGCGCCGCAGAGCGTTCATCGGGGGCGCGTGCGGCGCAGGTGGTTGATCCGTCATGGTCCTCGGGGCACATGGTAGTCGCGATCAATCGTGCCCAACGAAGACGACGCAGCATCCAGCGACCGCACAGACATGCGCACCTGCGCCACCGTCGCCGTCCCGGGCCCGTCGAACCGACCGCGCTCACACATGTGCCAGAGCCTTCGACAGGCACGCATCGATGACCGCGGACATCACCGCGGTCGCGCCGCTGCGGCCCAGCTGCGGCGCCAGGCGGGCCACCCTCGCGGCCACGTCGGCTTCGCGACGGTGGTCGCGGATGGGCACCCCCTCACTGACCTTGATGCGCTCGATGTGCGCGACCACAGTGGCACGTCGTTCCAGAAGGAGAGCCAGCGCGGAGTCGACACCGTCGATGGCCGCGCGGCATTCCTCGACTGTGTCAGCCGCCGCCGGCCTGGCGACCGCCGCCAGCAGCTCGCAGGCCACGACGATCTCCGCGAGCGTCCGCGGGGTGATCGCCTGTGCGGCGTCGCAGAGGGCGTCCGCCGAGGACGGGTGGCATTCGATGAGCAGGCCGTCGGCGCCCCCCGCAACCGCGGCCATGGCGAGCGACGGCACCCACGCGGCGCGGCCCGCGGCGTGGCTCGGATCGACGATGACGGGGAGGTCGGTCCTCTCGCGCAACACCGGGATGGCCGAGAGGTCGAGCGTGTTGCGGGTGGCGGTTTCGAAGGTGCGGATGCCGCGTTCGCAGAGCACGACGCGGTCGTTGCCCTCGTGCAGGACGTAGCCGGCGGCACCCAGCCACTCGTCCACCGTCGCCGACATGCCCCGCTTGACCACCACCGGCAGCCCCGATCGCGCCGCAGCCCGGAGCAGCGGAGCATTGTGCATGGAGCGCGCGCCGATCATCAGCACGTCGACGTGCGGCGTCAGCTCTGCGACGTGGTCGACCTCCAGCGGCTCCGCGAGGATGGGCAGACCTGTCGCCTCGCGGGCTTCGTCCAGCAGCTCGAGACCGGCGCGGCCCATGCCCTGGAAAGCCTCGGGCTGCGTCCTGGGCTTGTGCACACAGCCGCGAAGGATGGACGCGCCGGCGGCGGCCGCGGCCAGCGCATGCGCGACGTAGTCGGGCTCCACCGCGCACGGACCGCCGATGACGGGCACGGACGCGCCGCCGACAAGGACGTCGCCGATCGCCACGCAGCGCGCGCGAGCACGGCGTGTGGCGCTGGGGATCAGTGCCTCGATATCCACTGTGAATGACCTCCGTGAAGTGCCAGGGTCACTCCGCGGGGCTCTGCCGAGGACCGACCCATCGTTGATGGAGCCAGCCTCGGTGACGACTGCGCGTTAGGCTTGAATTGCCCTCGGCAGCCGCCTGGCTGGCCGAGCAAAATAGAAGCGCGCGCTCTGTCGCATGGCCGGACCCTAGCACGAGGCTCGGCGGCGACGCAAGCAACAATCCGCCGGGACAGTTGCGGCGCCGCGGTGGGGGAGACCCGATAGACTCCCGCCGGACATGGCTGAGAACGGCAGCAAGCGCCACAGCGCGGCGATGACCGACGGGCTGCACCGGGCGCCCGCCCGCTCCATGCTGCGCGCCATCGGGTTCACGTCCGAGGATCTCGCCAAACCGATCATCGGTGTCGGTCACTCCTGGATCGAGACGATGCCGTGCAACTTCAACCACCGCGTGCTTGCCGAGCGTGCCAAGGCCGCGATCCGCGCCGCCGGCGCAACCCCGATGGAGTTCAACACCATCGCCATCAGCGATGGCGTGTCGATGGGCACCGAGGGGATGCGCGCGTCGCTGGTCTCACGGGAGGTGATCGCCGATTCGATCGAACTTGTGGCGCGCGGCCACTCCTTCGACGGGCTGGTTCTCATCGTCGGGTGTGACAAGACGATCCCGGCCGCGGCCATGGCACTGTGCCGCCTCGACATCCCCGGCGTGGTCCTCTATGGCGGCACGATCGCCGCCGGCCGCCACCGCGGCCGCGACATCACCCTCCAGGACGTGTTCGAGGTCGTCGGCGCGTACGGTGCGGGCACCGTCGACGCGGCCGAGGTCGAGGCGGTGGAGGCGGCGGCGTGTCCGGGGGCCGGCGCCTGCGGCGGCCAGTTCACGGCCAACACCATGAGCACGGCGATGGAGTTCCTCGGGCTCAGCCCGGCGGGAGCCAACGACATCCCGGCCACCCACCCCGACAAGGTGCTCGCGGCCGAGGCGGCCGGCCGACTCGCGGTGCAGCTCGTCGTCGATGACGTACGGCCGCGCACGATCGCGACCCGTGAAGCATTCGAGAACGCCATCGCGTGCGTTGCTGCCAGCGGCGGTTCGACAAACGCGGTCCTTCATCTTCTCGCGGTCGCCGCCGAGGCCGGGGTGCGCCTCGACCTCGACGACTTCGACCGCATCTCGGCGCGCACCCCGATCCTCGCCGATCTCAAGCCGGGCGGTCGCTTCGTCGCCGCCGATGTCCACGCCGCCGGCGGCCTGGCCCTCCTCGCCCAGCGTCTCGACAACCTCGGCGTGCTCAACGCCGGCTGCCGCACCGTCGACGGGCGCACCATCGGCGAGATCGGCGCAGCCGCGCACGAGACGCAGGGCCAGGAGGTCATCCGCCCGCTGTCCTCACCATTGAAGAGCCGGGGCGGCATCGCCATCCTTCGCGGGGCGGTGGCTCCCGAGGGCTGCGTGGTCAAGCTGGCCGGGCACGACCGCACCGCCCACCGTGGGCCGGCGCGGGTCTTCGACGGCGAGGACGCGTGCTTCGCGGCGGTACAGGCGGGTGAGATCGTCGACGGCGACGTCGTGGTGATTCGCTACGAGGGCCCGGTGGGGGGTCCGGGCATGCGCGAGATGCTCTCCGTGACCGGCGCGTTGGTCGGCGCCGGCCTCGGCGACACCGTCGCCCTCATCACCGACGGCCGCTTCTCCGGCGCGACGCACGGGCTCATGGTCGCCCACGTCACCCCGGAGGCTGCGCTGGGCGGTCCTCTCGCGGCCCTTCGCGACGGCGACATCATGACGATCGACATCGACTCGCGACGGATCGATGTCGACGTCCCCGCCAGCGCGCTGGCCGAGCGGCTCAGCTCATGGGCCCCCCCACCACCGCGATACCCGTTCGGGGTCCTCGCCAAGTACGCCGCAACGGTCGGCTCCGCGTCGCGCGGGGCGCTCACCTCGCCGGTGCCGGAGCCCGCGAACATGGAGGCCGCCGCCGGCTGAGACGGCCCGTGCATCGCGAGGCGCGGCGGTGCACGCCTGCGCTGCAAGGCAATCGTATGGAGATCGAAGCGCCGCTCTTACAGGCTTGTGCTTGACGGTTCAACGGTCGTCGCGTAGGCTACCGGCGCGTGAACAAACTGCTCGTCGCCGTCCTTGTACTCCTTGGGCTGCTCCTGATTGGGAGCGGGACCTCGAGGTTCCGGACGCGGCGCGTGCCCGAGTAGGCACAAACCAGAACCGGATCACGAAGGGTCCCCTCTCCAGAGGGGGCCCTTTCTTTTTCGCCCACCACACCGCCAGACCCAAGGAGCACCTCATGGACGACCAGGGCCGGAGAGCCGACCCCGCCAGCCGGCGGGCCACCCCATGATCCACGCGCACACCGACGAGGAGACGGCCCCGGAGCCGCGCGTTCTGACCGGCGCCGAGATCGTCTTCGAGTGCCTCCTCGCCGAGGGGGTGACCACCATCTTCGGCTACCCCGGGGGCGCCAACCTGCCGCTGTACCAGCACCTGCCGCGGTACCCGGGCCTGCACCACGTGCTGGTCAGGCATGAGCAGGGTGGCGCACATGCCGCCGACGGGTACGCGCGCAGCCGGCCGGGCGCGGTGGGCGTCGTCTTCGCGACCAGCGGCCCCGGAGCGTTGAACATGGTCACCGGCCTCGCCACCGCCTACGCCGACTCCGTGCCGGTCGTGGCCATCACCGGCCAGGTGGCCATCACCGCGGTGGGCACCGACGCCTTCCAGGAGTCCGACGTCATCGGCTCGACCATGTCGGTCACCAAGCACAGTTACCTGGTCACGCGGGTCGAGGACATCGCCCCCACGATGCGCGAGGCGTTCCACGTGGCCCGCTCGGGCCGCCCCGGACCGGTGCTCATCGACATCCCCAAGGATCTCCAGCAGGCGCGGACCGAGCTGCGTCTCTCGGACGAACCGGTGCGCCTTCGCTCCTTCCCGGCCCCGCCGATGCCCGACGACATGAAACTGCGGCGCATCGCGCAACTGATCGACGAGGCGGCGCGGCCGGTGATGCTCATCGGTCGCGGTGTGATCATCTCCCAGGCGGAGCAGGCGGTCATCGACCTCGTCGAGCGCGCCAACATCCCGGTCGGCTGGACGCTGCTGGGCACCGGCGCGTTCCCGGTCCGCCACCCGCTGGCGCTGCAGATGGTGGGCTTCATGGGCGCCGGCTACACCAACCTTGCGGTCTGTGACGCCGACCTTCTGATCATGGTGGGAATGCGCTGCGACGACCGTGTGACCACGCGGCTCGACTCCTTCGCACCCCGCGTGGAGCACATCGTGCACATCGACATCGATCCGGCCGAGATCGGCAAGAACGTGGTGCCGCATGTGTCGGTCGTCGCCGACGCGCGCAAGGCGCTCACCGCGCTGCTGCCGCTCGTCAAGCCCAAGCGTGAGCACCACTGGCTGACCCGGATCGACCAGTGGAAGGAGGAGCACCCCGTTCGCTTCGTGTCGAACAACGGCCTGCTGCAGCCCCAGGAGGTGCTCATCGAGATGTACGCGCGCTGCCACGATGAGGCCATCGTTCTCGCCGACGTCGGCCTCAACCAGATCTGGGCGGCGCTGTGGTTTGACTACGCCAAGCCGGGCCGCTTCCTCAACTCCGGTGGCACCGGCACCATGGGCTTCGCCTTCCCCGCCTCCATGGGTGCCAAGCTCAGCAACCCCGGCAAGACGGTGTTCTGCGTGAGCGGGGAGGGTGGCTTCGTGATGAACATGCAGGAGATGGCGACGATGGTGGAGGAGAACATCGACGTCAACGTGCTCATCCTCAACAACTCGTCGCTGGGCATGGTCCGGCAGTTCCAGGACGACTTCTACGGGGGCATCCGTTCTGCCGTCGACCTGACGTTCACCCCCAACTTCGTCAAGCTGGGCGAGGCTTTCGGCATGAAGGCGATGACCACCGACCGTCGTGAGGACGTCGCGCCCATGCTCGACGAGGCGCTGGCGCACCGCGGACCGGTGCTGATGAACTTCGACATCGACCGCGATGCCAACGTCTACCCGATCGTGCCGCTGGGCAAGGGCATGCTCGATTTCGTGGAGGCGTCGTGAACCAGAGCCGCCTCCTCTCCGTCCTCGTCGAGAACAAACCCGGCGTCCTCAACCGCGTGGCCTCGGCCGTGCGTCGCCGCGGCTTCAACATCGATTCACTGTCGGTCGGGCCCACCGACGACGGCTCCGTGTCTCGGATGACGATCGCAGTCCACGTCGGCCACCAGCAGGCGGAGCAGGCCACCAAGCAACTGGCCAAGCTCATCGACGTGATCACGATCGACGATGTCACCGAGCAGCGTGTTGTGGCCCACGAGATCCTGCTGATCCGCATGCATGCGCCGCTCTCGCAACGACGCCACGTGCTCGACATCGTCGACATCTACCGCGGCCGCGTCGTCGACATCGCCTCGGAGTCGATGATCATCGAGGTCACCGGGTCGACCGAGAAGATCGACAATTTCATCGACCTGATGCGCCCCTTCGGCATCAAGGAGCTGGGCCGCAGCGGCGCCGTCGCGCTGGTTCGCGGCGATGATGCGCGCCTTCGCCTGGTCGACTTCGATCCGCCTCACGATGAGCAGGCGGTCATCCCCCCCGCCGGTGACCGAACCGGGTCCGTCGACATGACGGGCAATGTCTGAACGCAATGAGGACTGACTGATGGTTGCCCGGATGTACTACGACGCCGACACCGACCCGGCAGTGCTGAACGGCTCGCGCATCGCGGTGCTCGGGTACGGGTCGCAGGGGCACGCGCACGCCCTCAACCTGCGCGACTCGGGGTACGACGTCCGCGTCGGACTTCCCGAGACCTCCCGCAGCCGCGCCGCCGCCGAGGCCGAGGGCCTGCGCGTGATGACCCCGGCGGAGGCCGTCGCGGAGGCCAACGTGATCATGGTGCTGGCCCCGGACACAGCACAGAAGGCGCTGTACGAGAGCGAGATCCGCGACAACCTCGAGGCCGGTGACCTGCTCCTGTTCGCGCACGGGTTCACCATCCGCTTCGGCCAGATCACACCGCCTGCCGGCATCGACGTGGCCATGATCGCCCCCAAGGGACCTGGTCACCTGGTGCGCCGGACGTTCGTCGACGGTCAGGGCGTGCCCTGCCTCGTCGCCGTCGAGCAAGACGCCACCGGCTCTGCGTGGCAGCGCGCGCTCGCGTACGCACGCGGCATTGGGGGGACGCGGGCCGGGTGCCTGCGGACCACGTTCGCGGAGGAGACCGAGACCGACCTCTTCGGCGAGCAGGCGGTGCTGTGCGGAGGCATCTCCAACCTCGTGAAGGCGGGATTCGACACGCTCGTCGATGCCGGATACCAGCCTGAGCTCGCGTATTTCGAGGTGATGCACGAGCTCAAGCTGATCGTCGACCTCATGTACCAGGGTGGCCTCTCCTACATGCGCTACTCGGTCTCCGACACCGCCGAGTACGGCGACTACGTGAGCGGGCCGAAGATCGTCGACGAGCGCACCCGTGCGGCCATGCGCGGGATCCTCTCCGACATCCAGGACGGGACATTCGCGAAGCGTTGGATCGCCGAGAACGAGAGCGGCCGGTCGGACTTCCTCGAGTATCGCGACGAGGACCATCACCTGCAGATCGAGCAGGTGGGTGCTGACCTTCGCCGCGGCATGAGCTGGCTGGGAGCAAAGACCGCTCCCGGCATGGAGCACACCTCGGACGGGCATCGGGAGGCGAACGCGTGAGCCAGAGCGACGACACCAACGGGCAGGTCTCGAGCCTCGGCAACCCGCTGTTCACCGCGACGGCGCCAGACGAGCCCGAGCACCTGCTGATCCTCGACACCACCCTGCGCGACGGCGAGCAGTCTCCCGGGGTCGCTCTCAGCGCAGAGGACAAATTGGTGATCGCCCGTCAGCTGGCGCGGGTTCGCGTCGACATCATCGAAGCCGGCTTCCCGTTCGCCTCTCCCGGGGACTACGCCGCTGTGCACGCCATCGCGGAGCAGGTCGAGGGTCCCGTGATCGCCGGCTTGAGCCGTTGTTTTGAGGGTGACGTCAGGCAGTGCGCCAAGGCGCTGGAGCCTGCCGCGAACGCGCGCATCCACGTTTTCATCGGCACATCGCCGACACACCGCGACTCGCAGCTGCGCATGACCCAACAGCAGGTGTACGACCGCGCGGTGTCGATGACCGCCCTGGCCAAGACCTTCCGCGAGGACGTGGAGTTCTCCCCGATGGATGCCAGCCGCACCGAGCCGGAGTACCTCGCCGACGTGGTGGCGGGAACCATCGCCGCCGGGGCCACCACGATCAACCTCCCCGACACCGTCGGCTACGCCACCCCCGACGAGTGGCGCGGGCTCATCGAGTGGCTGCGCAAGCGCGTCCCGGCCCTCGACTCCGTGGTTCTCTCCGTGCACTGTCACAACGACCTCGGCCTCGCCGTCGCCAACTCCCTCGCGTCCGTGCGTGCGGGTGCGCGGCAGGTGGAGACCTGCGTCAACGGGATCGGCGAACGAGCGGGCAACGCGGCTCTCGAAGAGGTCGCCATGGCGACCAGGCTGCACCCCGAGGTGTTCGGCGTGGCCACGCAACTCGACCATTCCCACCTCTACCGCACCTCGCGCCTGGTCTCGCAGCTCACCGGGATGCAGGTCCAGCCCAACAAGGCGGTGGTCGGAGCCAACGCCTTCGCCCACCACTCCGGCATCCACCAGGACGGTGTCCTCAAGGACCGGCGCACCTTCGAGATCATGGATGCCAGCGACGTCGGCGCCGGGAGCACGCTGGTGCTCGGCAAGCTGTCGGGTCGGCACGCCCTGCGCAACCGCCTCCAGCAGCTGGGCTACAACCTCGACGAGGAGGAGTTGAAGCGTGCCTTCGTGCGCTTCAAGGACCTGGCCGATCGCAAGCGTGAGGTCACCGACCACGATCTCGAGGCGGTGGTGGCCGACGAGCGGCGCACCGGTTCCGAGCACTACCAGCTGGAACACCTGCAGGTCAGCTGCGGCACCAGGCTCCGCCCCACCGCGACCGTGCGGATGATGCTCTCCGACGGATTGTCGTATGAGGCCGTGGCCATCGGAGACGGCCCCATCGACGCCGCCTACCGTGCCATCAATTCGCTGTGCCAGGTCGAGGGCGAGCTCGAGGAGTTCGCGGTGCAGGCGGTGACGGCCGGCATCGATGCCATCGGCGAGGTGAACGTACGCCTCCGCCGTGACGGCACCCGCGCCACCGGTCACGGCGCCGACACCGACATCATCGTTGCCGCAGCAAAGGCCTACGTCCATGCCCTCAACCGCATGAAGGACGGGGTCGTGAGTGGCGAGCGGCCCACCCCCGAGACGGTGGGCAGCGCCGCCGAGGCGGGGCGATGACGCGACGGACACTGTTCGACAAGGTGTGGGATGCGCACCGGGTGGGCGGCGAGGAGGAGGGGCCCACCCTCCTCTACATCGACCTGCACCTGGTGCACGAGGTGACGTCTCCGCAGGCGTTCGAGGGGTTGCGCCTAGCCGGGCGGACGGTGCGCCGGCCCGACCAGACGATCGCCACCATGGATCACAACGTGCCCACCGTCGACCAGCTCGCGCCCATCGCCGACCCGGTGAGCGCAGCGCAGGTCGAGGCGCTGCGCCGCAACTGTGCGGACTTCGGCATCCCGTGCTATGGGATCGGTCATCGCTGGCAGGGCATCGTGCACGTCATCGGCCCGGAGCTCGGCCTGACCCTCCCGGGCACGACGATCGTCTGCGGCGACAGCCATACGGCGACGCACGGGGCGTTCGGCGCCCTTGCCTTCGGGATCGGCACCACCGACGTCGAGCACGTGCTCGCCACCCAGACCCTGCGCGCTGGCCGCCCCAACAGCATGGAGGTGCGCATCGACGGCGTCCTGCCGGCCGGGGTGACCGCCAAGGACGTGGCCCTCGGCGTTCTGCGGACGATCGGCACAGCCGGTGCCGCGGGACACGTGGTCGAATACACGGGCTCAGTCGTCGCGCGCATGTCGATGGAACAGCGCATGACCCTGTGCAACCTCACCATCGAGGGCGGCGGCAGGGCTGGAATGATCGCGCCCGACGACCTGACCATCGCCTACCTCGCCGGACGGCCGTTCGCGCCGCGCGGGGAGGCCTGGGATGAAGCCGTCGCGGCATGGACTCAGTTGCGCAGCGACGAGGGGGCGGCGTACGACCGCACCGTGGTCATCGACGCCGCCGACCTCGCGCCCTTCGTCACGTGGGGAACCACGCCGGCGCAGTCCGTCGCCGTCACCGACGCCGTCCCCGACCCGGAGAGCTTCAGCGACCCCGCGGAGCGCGAATCGGCGGCGCGCGCGCTCGTCTACATGGGTCTGACGCCGGGCACCCGGATGGAGGACGTGACCATCGACACGGTGTTCATCGGCTCCTGCACCAACTCGCGCATCGAGGACCTGCGCATCGCCGCCGAGGTGATGGATGGGCATCGTGTCGCCGACGGGGTGCGGGTGCTGGTGGTGCCGGGGTCGCAACAGGTCAAGCTGCAGGCCGAGAACGAGGGGCTCGACAGGATATTCCTCGCTTCTGGGGCGGAATGGCGCGACGCTGGCTGCTCCATGTGCTTGGGCATGAACCCGGACCAGCTCCAGCCCGGACAGCGGTGTGCGAGCACGAGCAACCGCAACTTCGAAGGCCGGCAGGGGCGTGGCGGGCGCACCCACCTGGTGTCACCTCCCATGGCCGCGGCCGCCGCCATCGAGGGGCGCATCACAGATGTGCGCCGCTTCCGTGCGCGCGTCGGACAGGCCGTCCCGTGACGCCGTTTCGCTGTGAGCACGGGAGGATCGTGCCGCTGGACCGATCCGACGTCGACACCGACCAGATCATCCCCAAGCAGTTCCTCAAGCGCATCGAGCGCACCGGCTACGGCGANNCGGCTCGTCGCGCGAGCACGCCGTGTGGGCACTGCAGGACGAGGGCTTTCGCGCGGTCATCGCCCCGTCCTTCGCGGACATCTTCCACGGCAATGCGCTGAGCTGCGGGCTGCTCCCGGTGACCCTGGCCGAACACCAGGTGGCGGCGTTGATCGACCTCGCCGGCGAGCAGCCGGGCGTGGAATGCACCGTCGACCTCGAGGCCGGCTGCGTGAGCGCCGGGGACCTGCGCTTCCAGTTCACCATCGAGGCGACCCAACGGCGGCGGCTTCTCGAGGGCCTCGACGAGATCACGCTGACGCTGCGCGGGCTCGACACCATCAGCGGCTTCGAGGCTTCGCGGCCGCGCTGGATGCCGGACCTCACGCGCGCCGAGGCCGCCCCGTGACGGTCCGCATCGTCACGCTGCCCGGCGACGGGGTCGGCCCCGAGGTCACCAACCAAGCGCTGGCTGTGCTGCTCACGGCGGCGGAGGAGGGCGGCCTCGACATCGCCGTCGAGGAGTTCCGCATCGGCGGCCGCGCCGTCGACGAAACCGGCACCCCGCTTCCTCAGGAGACCCTCGACGCGTGTCGGAACGCCGATGCGGTGCTGCTCGGCGCGGTGGGAGGACCTCAGTGGGATCACCTCGTCGGCGACCAGCGCTGCGAGTCGGGGCTCCTTCAACTCCGAGCCGGGCTCGGTGTGTTCGCCAATCTGCGCCCGGTGCGCGTTCACCCCAACCTGGCTGATCGTACGGCGCTACGACAGGAGGTCGTGTCGGGCGTTGACCTCGTGGTTGTGCGCGAGCTGACCGGCGGCGCCTACTTCGGCCGGCCCAAGGAGCGCACCGACCAGCGTGCCGTGGACACAACCGTATACACGCGCCCTGAGATCGAACGTGTCGCCCGGGTGGCGTTCCGGCTCGCCGCCGGCCGGCGAGGCCGCCTCACCTCGGTCGACAAGGCCAATGTGCTCGCCACCGGGCAGCTGTGGCGCGCCACTGTCAGCGAGCTGGCCGCCGAGTTCCCCGGTGTGGCCCTCGAGCACGCGCTTGTCGATTCGTTCGCGATGCGGCTGATGCAGCGGCCCGGCGACATCGATGTCGTGGTCACAGAGAACCTGTTCGGAGACATCCTCAGCGATGAGGCCGCCGTGCTCGCCGGCTCGCTGGGACTGCTCCCCTCCGCCAGCCTCGGGTCGACCCGCGCCGGCCTCTACGAGCCCATCCACGGCAGCGCGCCGGAGATCGCCGGGATGGATCGAGCCAACCCCTACGGCGCCATTCTCAGCGCCGCCCTGATGCTGCGTCACTCCCTCGACCGACCCGATCTCGCCGCTGCCGTCGAGGCCGCAGTCGATGACTGCATCGCCACATCCGTCCTGACCGCCGACCTCGGCGGTGCTGCGGGCACGGCCGAGGTGGGTGCCGCGGTGGTCGCGGCCGTGAGAGGGCGCGTCTCGGCCACCGCCGGCGCCGCGTCATGACCCTGGAGATCTACGACACCACGCTGCGCGACGGTGCCCAGGGCGTCGGCATCAACTTCTCCGTCTCCGACAAGCTGCGCATCGCCGACCACCTCGACCGCGTCGGCGTGAGCGTGATCGAGGGAGGCTGGCCGGGCGCGAACCAGACGGACACCGAGTTCTTCGATGCCATGCGCGGTGTCCGGCTCCGCAACGCAACTCTCGCTGCCTTCGGGGCCACCCGCCGCCCCGAGGTGCGCCCCCAGGACGACCTGCAACTTCGCGCTCTGCACGATTCCGCGGCGCCGATGGTGACCCTGGTTGGCAAGACGTGGGACCGGCAGGTGCACGACGTGTTGCGCACCTCGCTCGAGGAGAACCTGCGCATGATCGAGGAGTCGGTGGCGTGGCTGCTGGAGATGGGACGCGACGTCTGCTTCGACGCCGAGCACTTCTTCGATGGGCACGCGTCGGATCCCGACTACGCGATCCGCTGCCTGGAATCGGCGATTCGCGGAGGTGCGCGGCGCGTCGCCCTCTGCGACACCAACGGCGGCACACTTCCTGACACCGTCGAGGCGCTCACCGCGCGGGTCACAGCCGCGTTCGGACCGGTGGTGGGCATCCACTGCCACGACGACACCGGCTGCGCCGTTGCCAACACACTCGCCGCCGTTCGCGCGGGCGCTGTCCAGGTCCAGGGTTGCATCAATGGGTACGGGGAGCGAACGGGCAACGCCAACCTGTGCACGCTGATCCCGACGCTCCAGTTGAAGCTGGGCCGGCGGATCGTCGATGACGAACAGCTTCGCCACCTGACCTCGACGGCGCGCGACGTCGCGGAGATCGCCAACCTGCAGCCGCCGGCGGCCGCCCCGTACGTCGGCGGCACCGCCTTCACCCACAAGGGCGGCCAGCACGTGGACGCGATGCGCAAGGTCGCTTACGCGTATCAGCACATCGACCCGGCGTTGGTGGGAAACCGCCCCCGCACCGTCGTCAGCGCGCAGTCGGGCGGCGCCAACATCCTCGAACGCGCTGACGAACTCGGCATCGACCTCGGCAATGACCGCGCCCTCGCCCGGCGTGTCACCGCTCGCGTCAAGGAGCTCGAACACCAGGGATACGCGTTCGAGGGCGCTGACGGGTCGTTCGAGTTGCTGATCGAGCGCGCCCGCGGGCGCGAACCGGCGTTCGAGCTGATCGACTACATCGCCCTCACGCAGCAGCGCCGCGACCAGCCACCCTCCTGCGAGGCAACGGTCAAGGTGCGCATAGGGGGCGAGGTCGTCCACGCAGCTGCCGAGGGCAACGGGCCGGTCAACGCCATCGACGCCGCCCTGCGCAAGGCGTTCTCGCCGGCCTTCCCGGAGACGTCGGCCACCCAGCTGTACGACTACAAGGTGCGCGTTCTCGACGGCCACGACGGCACCGCCGCCGTCGTCCGGGTGTTGATCGAGTCGGGTGACCACCAGAGCCGCTGGTCGACGGTGGGCTGCAGCGCGAACATCATCGAAGCGTCCTGGACGGCGCTCGCCGACGGCTTCGAATACTGCATCTTGCGAGCGCGTCGGTCGCGTGATCAAGCCGCTTCCGCCTGAGCGACCGCCGGCCGCTCAGCCCGCGGCGCGGCCGGCAGGCGCAAACACGGCAACAACGAGATGACCATGCGCGCTGCGGCCTACGCCACCTCCGGGCCCCAACGCGGAGTCATCAGGATCATCAATCTCCCCACACCCCAGCCCGGTCCCGGCGAGGTGCGCGTGCGCGTGAGGGTCTCCGGGGTCAACCCCACCGACTGGAAGACGCGGACGGCGGTGACCGTCGCACCACCAGCGTTTGAGCTGATCATCCCCAACCAGGACGGCACCGGGGAGATCGACGCCGTCGGAGAGGGCGTGGCGCCGCAACGCGTCGGCCAGAGGGTGTGGCTGTACAACGCTCAATGGCGTCGCGCCCACGGGACGGCTGCGCAGTGGATCGCCCTCCCGGCGGGCCAGGCGATCCCCCTCCCCGATGGTGCCGGCTTCGACCTCGGCGCCGGGCTGGGAATTCCTGCCATCACCGCTCACCGCTGTCTCTTCGCCGACGGCGCCATCGACGGTGCCACGGTGCTGGTCCAGGGCGGCGCCGGCGCGGTCGGCCACGCGGCGATCGAACTGGCGCGCTGGGGCGGCGCGCGCGTGATCGCCACCGTGAGTTCCCAGGACAAGGCGGCGATTGCAACGACGGCGGGAGCCGACCTCGTCGTCAACTACCGAACGGACGACGTGGTGACCCGAATCCGTGAGTTCGCACCGTACGGCGTGGACCGCATCATCGAAGTGGCCTTGTCCCAGAACCTGGAGGTCGATGCCGCCATCCTTTCGCCGGCGGGGACGATCGCGAGCTACGCGCGATCGGAGAGTGCTGTGACACCGCCGCGGTCGCTCATGGAACTCAATGCCACCATCGCGTTCGTCCTCGTCTACACGATTCCTGAGGCGGCGAAGCAGCACGCGGTGACCGACGTCAGCGCGGCCTTGGCGGCCGGCGCGCTCACGTCGTTGCCCGTGGTTCGTTATGGGCTCGAGGACGCGGCCGGCGCCCACGACGCGGTGCAGGAGTCGGCCGTCGGAAAGGTGCTCATCGACATCCCCTGACCACGACCCCACGGTTGGCCGCCGCGCCTGCGCGGCTCACGGCGCGGGCACAGAGGTGACGCCGCGCCGGCGACCCGATCGCGTACCGTGCGTGCCATGAAGACCAAGACAGGGATCGCGTTGGTGATCTTCGGCGTCTGCGTGCTCGCGCTTCTCGTCGCCATCATCGCCCGGCCGCAACACTGGGACCGCACCGCCCTGGCCGCGGTCGTTGTGGGCGTCGTCGCGGGTGCTTTCGCATACCGGAGCACCCGAATCGCCTGACCGGGAGAGCCCGCCACGCCCTCGCTCGCCGTTCTCGTGCCCGTGTCGCGCCGGTGCAATGCGGTGGCGTGTCGAAACGGAGCGGTTGCGTGACGTTCTCGGGTGCCGGCGGACCGTAGGATCACCCGTATCTCTTTGCGTCGGCGAAGCGACTTGTGGGCGATGAACCTGGTGAGGGCGACCACATCTACCAACAATCGGTCCGTCTCACCGAGGCGGTAGACGCAGCCAGGCGCGGCGATGCCCGCGGGTGGGACGTCCTGTTTGAGCGGTTCCATGCGGACGTCCACGCCTACGCGCTCGCCCGGCTCGGGGGCTGGTCGGACGCCGAGGACGTGACACAGGAGACCTTCGTGGCAGCGGTCGGATCAATTCGCAACCTTCGCGATGGGCAGGAACCCGTTGTGCAGGCATGGCTGCTGCACATCTGCCGCCACAAGGTGATCGACCACGCGCGCCGCAAGGGGCGTCAGCAGCGCACCGTCGACCTGGGCGTCGCCGCCGCGCCCGATCCAGCCAACGTCGCTGAGGCCAAGCTGCGCGCGGCCGACATGCGCGAAGCCCTGAGCCATCTGAAGGAGGACCAGCGCGATGTCCTGGTACGGCGATTCGTGCTCGACCAGTCGCTGGAGGAGGTCGCGGCCGGCACCGGGCGCAGCGTCGGCGCGGTGAAATCGATGCAGCACCGTGGCCTGGCAGCCCTCAGGCGGATTCTTCCGGCGGCACCCGGATGATCGCCGACGACGAACTCCTGGCGCCGTACCTCGCCGCCTGGCGGGAGGACAGCCTGTATCCGTCCTTGCCCCATTCACGAGAGCTGGCGCGGACGGCGATGCTGGCGGCTGTGGCCTCCGGCCGCCGCGGTCTCCTCGGCCGTGCACTCTGGTTCAGCGCCGGTTTCCGCCTGCGCGGTCTGCGGGTCCGGATAGCGGGCTTTGTCGGTGCGGTGGCGGTGGCTGCCGCGGTGGCGGCTATGGGCTGGAACGCGCCTGCAGGTTCGTTCCTGCACGGCGTGCGGGTGGCGCGACAGAGTGTGCAGCTGGCCGTGCCCGGCGCCGACCTGGCGGGACTCCACCTTGAATTCGCCGAGCAGAGCCTCGCCGACGCCCGCGACGGCATCGACCCGGCCGCGAGCCTGGCGGACGCCCGATCCGAGCTGGACGCGGCCCGCGAGGTTCTGCCCGCCGACCACAGCTCGCCGCTGTGGACACGATGGGGCGACGACGAGGCCATCCTCGGCACGGAGGAGGCGGCGCCTGCCGGCCAAGGGGGCCGACCCGCCGGAGACCCGGCCGGCGGGTCGGCCCCCTCGGCCGCTGCTCCGCACTCGCCCTCGGACGACGAGGCCACTGTTCCGAGAACGGCTGCCGGCGGTGACGGCTCGGCGGACCCGACCGAGAGGCCCGGCGCAGCGCCGAGCCCGTCTTCGAGCCCATCGTGGGGTGGCAATGACGGTGGTGACAATACCCCCCCGAGCGCGAGTGCCCCGACCAGCAGCCCGCACGACAACTGAGCCCGGTCAGCGCCGCTCCGGCTGGGCGGTCAGGGCCAGGGCCACTCGTGGGCACTGCCCGACTGCTCGCGATGCCAGGCGCAGCAGCCGGGGATCCTCGATGGGTCGAGGCTCGACCATCGGGTAGCCCCAGTCGTCGAGGCGGACGAGCTCGGGGATGATCTCCGCGCAGTACCCGGCACCGTCGCAGCGAGTGGGGTCGAGGCGCAGGCGCGGCGCGGTCCGGCCGGCCAGCTCCGTCATCGCCAGCCCCGGTGTCGTGCGGGCGGCGGCAGTGACGGCCGGCCGCTGTCCGCGCAGGGTTTGCCGTCCAGGTGCAGCGCCAGGTCGTCCCCAAACGCGTCGACGGCCGTGACGACGTTGTTGACGGCGCCGTCCGGGTGGCGGCATCCGCCCCTGCCCCTGACCATGGTCGTCCAGCGCCCCAGCCGTGCCAGGTCGCCACGGTCGGCGTCCCCGGCGGCCACGCGGGTCATCGTTTCGGCGATGGCACGGAGTCCGAAGACGCAGACACCGCACTGCCCGGCGCTCTCCGCGGCGAGGTAGGTCACGATCGACGCCGCTTCGCGGAACGGACAGGCGGCGGCCGCGAGCACGCCGACGATGCCGCAACCGAGGGACACCTCGGCGGGGTCGAGCCTCACCTCGGCGAGCGAGGCCCCGTTGAGCCAGGTGCCGAAGTACCCACCGATGAGAACACCGCGGGGCGGTTCGAGGACGCCGCCGGCGTGTCCGATCGCATCCGGCAGCGGCGTGCCCACGTCGACCTCGTAGACGCCGGGGAAGCGGACACTTCCGCTCAAGGTGACCAACATCGTGCCCGGCGCTTCCCGGGTGCCGCGTTCCCGGAACCAGTCCTCGCCGCTGCGCGCGATCAACGCCAGGTGCGCGATCGTCTCCACGTTCTGGACCAGGGTCGGCCGTCCATCCACCCCGCTGTCGGACGGATGCGGTGGTGTGAAGGTCGGCTTGGCGAGGCCACCGGACACCCGCCTCACCACCGCGGACGACTCGCCGGAGACGTAGCGGTGGGCGGTGTGGACGAGATGGACCGGCAGGTCGCGTTGCCCCGCTCTGCGTCTCTCACCGAGTGCATTGCGCAGCGCGCGGGTTGCCGGCCGCGAAGGCCGTGACAGGTAGATGAGCACCTCGGTGGCGCCCACGGATTCCGCCGCGAGGAGGGCTCCGTCGATCACGAGGTGGGGACGGTGCGTGACGAGTAGGCGGTCCTTGGCGGAGAGAGGCTCTCCCTCGGAGGCGTTGACGACCACGACCGCCGCCTTTCGCTGGGCCGCCCGGGCCACCCCACGCCACTTGCGCCCGGTGGGGAACCAGGCTCCGCCACGACCGCGCAGTCCGCTGCTCTCGATCACGTCGATGAGCCACGGACCGCCGCGCGGACGCCGCCCCAGCCGCGCGCCATGCTGCTTCAGGGTCTCCGCCTCACCATCAGGGTCTGGGCCGGCCAGCAGGCGAGGACCGCGGTCGGGCAGTCGCGAGCCGTCGGGCGCTCGGGACGGTGGCGCGGCTGCGAGCAACACGGCACTCATCAGAGCGGCCCCGACGCTGTCAGCCGGCCGGCGAGGTGCGCCGGGCTTCCAAAGAGCGCCACGACGATCCTGGTTGTGCCACAGACGGCGTAGATGGTCGTGATGGCACGCGCCGGGACGGAGCAGAGGCTGACCCCGGCGCGGGTCACCGTCATCACAGGGAGGCTCTGGGTCGCCCCCGGCGGCATGATCGTCAGCGTCAGTTGCGGATCGGCCAGGTCTCGGAACGCGATCTCGACGCCGGCCGGCGTCTGGACCATCGATCCAACGAGGGCGTCGACGAAGCCGACCTTGCCCGTGTGAACAGGAGTGTGGGAGGGCGGCGCCGCCGTCAGGATGGTCGCGGGCGTGCCGGCGGCGGCCGCCCAACCGGGGCGCAGCGGCCCGCGAAGCGCCCACGAGCACGAGATCACGAGCACCGCCACCGTGGCACCGGCCGCCGTCAGGCGCAGGGGGATGGTGCGCAGACGCCCCACGGCCAGACGCCGGAACAGCGCCAGCACGACCGCCACGGTACAGGCCGCCGTCAGCCCGATCAGCCACGGCTCCTGCGCGTCCGAGCCCGTGCCCAGCCCGTGGATGACGGCGAGGGGCCACGACGCGTACGCTGACCAGTGAACCAGCCGCCAGGCACGCGGCCCCACCCTCTTGCGCGCCACGCTGGTGACGGCAACGGCCAGCAGCACCTCGGCGGCGAGGACACCGAGGCCCAGCCAGATGGTGCGGTACGCCCCCGCGAACGGGACCACGGCATCGAGGGCCGTGATCCCGGCGAAGGGGTCGAGGACCGAGGTCGTGATGTGGACCGCCAGCAGCACGATCGCGAAGAGGCTCAGGTTGCGGTGGACCCCTGCTGTGACGAAGCGGGGCGTGTTTCGGCCCTGCCAGCGCATCGAGGTGGCGATACCAAGGAGCACCGTGCCGGTCAGGAGGACCAGGGTCATGACGCCGGCGCCGCGCGTGGCGAACCACAGCGGGCTGGGGTTGGATGCGCTGGCGGCGATCATGGTGGGCGTCCAGCTCACCTCGGGCGCGGCCAGGCGCCGAGACTGACAACGTGGCCCCCGCCGTCGACGAGGCGGGCCGGCAGCCCGAGGTCGTCGAGCCACGCCGGCGCTTGGGCGCCGAGGACGATGGCGGCCGTCGCCGCGGCGTTGGCGGCGGCGCAGCTGGCGGCGGCGACGGTTACGGTCCGCCAGGGGGACGCCGCCGGCATGCCCGTTGCCGGGTCGAGGATGTGGTGGTAGACGCGGCCTCCTCGCTGCCAGGCTCGATTGCCGGTCCCGGACGTTGCGATTCCGCCATCGAAGGCGAGGACGTCCTGCCACGCGGCCGCGCCGGGTCGTTCAGCGACGCGGATGCACCAGCCCTCCTGTGGGGGCTCGCCGGCGAGAGCCACGTCGCCGCCGCACGACACCAGGATGCCGCTGCCGGTTCGTCGTGCCGCTGCACGAGCGGCACGGTCAGCGGCCCAGGCCTTGCCCACCGCCCCCAGGTCGATGGCGACCGTCTCAGGGATCTGCACGGTGCGGCGCTCGAGGTCCTGCACGACCGTGTCCCACCCGGGGGCGGCGCGGATCTCGACATCGATCCGTGGGCCGTCTCTGGGCAGCTCGCCGAAGGTGACCGAGTAGCCGAGCCTCTCGATGAGACGTCCCATGGTGGGATCAACAAGCCCGTTCGTCGATGCGGCAGCTTCGAGGGCGGCGGCGATGGCGTCGCCGAGCAGTGGCGAGACACGGCGTGCAGGTCCCCCGGCCGCCCGGTTCAGGCTGCACAGCTCAGACGACGGCTTGAACCGGCTGCAGGTGGCGTCGACTGCCTCAATCACCTCGCGAACGGCCGCTAGGGCAGCGGTGAGGGCGGCAGGATCCGCGACGGCGACGAGGGTCGTCGTGCCCATCGCCGGGAACGTCGCGCTGTTCAGCACGGGTGTGATGGTGTCGAGTGGCACACCGGGGGCGGCGGAGGGGGCGGCGGAGGCGGGGCGCTTGCCTGCCCGCCGGATGCGGGAACCGCGGCCACCGGGCCCGGCGCCCGCTTCGGAGGTGAGAGGGTCGTGCCGGCACGGCCCGGCGCGGTCGCACCGGCGACGTGGATGACCTGGACGATCACCGCCGGGGTGGGGCGCGGCGACTGGGACGGCGCCGTCTCCACGGGGATCACCGGCGCCGCCGCGGGCGCGGACGTGTGGCTGGCCGCCGCGAAGCCGGCAGCACTGGCCGCCGAGATGGCCACGGTCAGCGCCGCCGTCCCCGCGACACCGCCGGCAGTCCACGACGCCGTTCGCCGGAGCGCTCGATCGCGATCGGTGGGTGGGTGGTCGCTGGACCGCATCAGTTGTCGCCGCCGCCCTGGCAGCCGTCAGGGCAGGGCGTCGAGCCGGGCGACGGGGTCGGGGCAGCGGTGGCTCGCGGTGTCGCCTCGCCCGACGGCGGCGTGGACGTGGGGTGCACCTTGGGAGGGGAGGAGGGTTGCACGACCCGAGGTGGGTCGCTGATCTCGATGATCTGGTGGACGCTTGGGGGCCGCGTGGGGGAGGGGTACAGCGGCCCGGCGGCCAGGGGCGCCTGCGAGACCGACGCGGCCGCAGGGCGCACGGCGGCGCCGCCGAGAGCGTCGAAGGGCCCGACCCTCCCGGCGGCGGCCAGACCGGCGGCGGTGCCCGCCGCCGCCACCACGAGGGCTGCCATCAGAAGAGGGGGACGGCTGTGACCTGGCACCGAGAATCCTCCTGGGCACGGACGTTTGTCGGTGTTGAGCTCCTTGGGGAACATTGCAAAGTCGATGGGCGCCGCCGATCGGATACGGCCCCGAGGCGATGTCTGCGAATTGTTACGACCGCGCACTTCCGTCCTGGTCGCGGTGGGCACCGATGCCTCGCCGTGACCGGGCCGTCAGTGTCCGGTGCTAGGTTTGTCACATGGCTGGCAACACGCCCGTGGCACCGGCGGGGACCGGCCGATCGAAGGAGCTCGACGCCCTGCTGGCGTGCTTCTTCGATCTCTCGGCGGACCTCCTGGCGGTGGCCGGGCGCGACGGCTGCCTACAGAGCGTGAACCCGGCGTGGGCGGCCGTCCTCGGCTTCTCGGAGGAGGACCTGCTGGGCCGCCGATGGATCGACCTCGTGCACCCTGGCGATCGCGAACGTGTCGAGAGTGCGGCCGGGTCACTGGTCGGCGGGGGCCCGGTCGTGAGCTTCGACAGCCGTTGCTTCACGGCAGGCGGATCCATCCGCTGGCTGGCGTGGACATGCCGGCACGTGGCGTCGAGCATGGTGCTGGTTGCGGGCCGCGACGTCACCGCGCAGCGGCAGCGCGAGCGGATCGACCGCGCCCGAGCTCTCGCGACGATCGCCATCGGCGCGTCGGATGACTGGAGCGACGCCGTCGGCTGCGTTCTCGAGACCGTGCGCGTGGAGTTGGGTTGGGCGGACCGCGTGGCGCGCGCCCCCCTCGCGGGGATGCGGCCCACCGCGAATTCGCGGGTGGTGGAACCGATCACCCCAGGTGAGGCCGGCCTGCTCGACGATGTCAGCCGCGAGTTGAGCGACTTCGACCGCCGCCTCAACGCCAGCCGGGTGCGCCGTGACCTGCTCGACCGCGACCTCGTCAGCACGGACGTCAGCGGCATGCGGGAGGCCGTGACCGGGCTACCCAACGAGGCGCTCATGGCGGACCGCATCGACACGGCGATTCAGGCGGCTTGGCGCGCCAAGACCAAGGTGGCGGTGATGGCCATCGGATTCAATGGCTTCAGGTCGGTGTCGCTCGACCAGTCACTCGGCCCTGACGTGGATGATTCCGTCGCGCGCCAGGTCGCCGCGCGGCTGCAGGCGGCCGCCGCCGAATGGGGCTCGGTGGGACGGCTCTCCGACACAAAGTACATCCTCCTCGCCACGGCGGGAATCGACGCCGCCGGTGCGCGACGCCTGGCCGCGGACATCTGCGCCGGCTTCGAGACGCCGCTCGTGTGCGCACGCGGGGCCACAGTCGGGGTCAGCGTCGGCGTCGCCATGTACCCGGACGACGCGGAGGACCGCCTCAACCTGTTGCGCTGTGCGGAGGCGGCGCTGCGGTCGTCCCGAAGCCGCGCCAGCGGCTGGAGTTGCTACGAGCCCGCCATGCTCTTCGAGGGCGTCGCCGCCACCTGACTCCACCGGGGCGCGCGCAGTCTTGCTCGACTGCACCCGGATGCCTGTCCAGTGCCTCGGACGACCGATGGTGCCGCGCGCCCAATGCGGCAGAATGCCCCGAGACCGGATTCACGCGAAGGACCGTCGCCCATGCCCAGCAGCCCGTTGACAGCCGCTTCTCAGGGAGCGTTGTGTTGCGCCGTTCCCGGGCGCGCGGCATGAACACGGTCGGCGCGGGGTCACATGTGCGCTCGGCACGAGGGGCTGGTATTGCGGCGGTGGACCTGCCTTCCCCACGGGCGCTGGTCATCGTCCCCACCTACAACGAGCGCGAGAACCTTCCCTCCCTGGCCGCGGAGATCCTCGCCCAGAGCGAGGCGTTTCACCTCCTGATCGTGGACGACGGTTCACCGGACGGCACCGGCCAGATTGCTGACCATCTCGCTGCCGGCGACCCGCGCGTCAGCGTGCTCCACCGGCCGCTCAAGGCCGGCCTCGGACCGGCATACATCGCCGGCCTCACCCAGGGGCTCAGCGGCGGCTTCGATTACCTGCTGACCATGGATGCCGACCACTCCCACAGTCCTGCTGACCTTGGCCGGTTGCTCGCCGCGGTCCACAATCGTGGGGCCGACGTGGCCCTGGGGTCACGCTGGGCGAAAGGAGGCGGCACCGCGGGGTGGCCGCTCCTCCGACGGATTCTCAGCCGCGCCGGTTCGTTCTACGCCCGGGTGATCCTCGGGCTCTCGTTGCACGATGTCACCGGTGGCTTCCGGTGCCTTCGCCGCTCTGTCGTCGAGGCACTCGACGTGGCATCGATTCGATCGTCGGGGTACGCATTCCTCATCGAGCTCAACTACCGGGCGGCTCTGCAGGGATTCAAGATCGTGGAGGTGCCCATCGTCTTCACCGAGCGGGTGATGGGCACGAGCAAGATGTCGGGCCGGATCGTGGTCGAGGCGGTGTACCGCGTACCCGTGCTGCGCTTCACCACTCGCCGCGCCCTGGCGAGAGCCGCCGTCCTGCGCTGACCCACCCGGCGGCCGTTCCCCGTCGCCTCAGTCGCACTTGAGCGCCGCGGTTCGCTCCAGTGCGGCGCGGGTCGTGGCCTCCGACCATCGGCGCACCCACTGGTGACAAACGACCCTATCGCGTCGGGCAGCGATCTCATCCACTGAGGTCATGATCGAATGCGTTCCGACCGATGGAGCGGCGGCAAAGCCGGTGGGGGCGGTGATCCGCTCCATCCGACCGTCCGACGCCGCCGGGCTCCGGGGCTTTCACGCGCGACTGTCCGACGACACCATCCGCAACCGGTTCTTCGGCCCACACGCCGTCCTGCCGGAGGCGGAGGTACGGCGGTTCACGTCTCTGTTACCTGAGAGAGAGGTGGCGCTGGTGGCCACCATCGGGTAGGACATCGTCGGGGTGGGGCGATCTATCCGCCTCGGCGGCGGTGACGCGGCCGAAGTCGCGTTCGTGATCCAGGACGGTTTCCAGGGCCGGGGCTTGGGCACAGCCCTTCTCACACGGCTCGCAGGCATTGCGCGGGTTGATGGAATCCATCGTTTCGTGGCCGACACCTTCGCCACCAACCGGCCGATGCTCGATGTGTTCATGCACACGCCGGCGGTAGCCGTCACCGGGACACGCCGCGACGGCTCGGTGGTGCACCTGGTCATGGACGTGCGGCCGGCGGTCAACCTGCTCAGAGCGTGACCGGAAGCAGCAGGGTCCGCGCACCCAAGCGCGGGGCGGATCGATCGACACCGAAACGACCCTAGGAGGAGCCCGCTCCATCGGCGCGTTCGCGCCTTGTCAGGAAGGCCGCCACCTCGGTTCGTCGCGCGACGCCGAGCTTGGCAAGGATGTGCGACACGTAGTTCTTCACCGTCTTCTCGGCCAGGAACACCTGCGAGGCGATCTGCCGGTTGGTGAGGCCGTCCGCGACCAGCGCCAAGATCTTGCGTTCCTGGGATGTCAGGTCGTTGATGACGTCTGCAGCGACCAGCGTCTCGCCCCGCAGGCGTGCGAGGACGCGTGCGGTCACGCTGGGGTCCAGCAGCGAGTTGCCCGCCGCTACCTCGCGGACCCCGTTCACCAGGTCACCGCCGCGGATCTGTTTGAGGACGTAGCCAGAGGCGCCCGCCATGATCGAGGCGAAGAGGGCGTCGTCGTCGGCGAAGGAGGTCAACATCAGCACCCTCGTCGCGGGGAAGCGCGAGCGAATCTCCCGGCAAGCCTCGACGCCCGATATCCCCGGCATGCGCACGTCGAGCACAACGACCTCGGGTGCGAAGTCTGCGACGGCGGTCAACGCGGATGACGCGTCGGCTACGTCGCCGACCACGTCGAGGTCGGCCTCGGTCTCGAGGAGACGGCGGATGCCCAGCCGCACCAATTCATGGTCGTCGCAGATGAGGACGCGGATACGCCGTTGAGGCCCGACGGCACCGGCGTTGCCCTCGCGTTGGAGCTCGGTCATGGCACCGCCCTGTTGCCTGCGAGTGGCAGCGGCGTCGTCGCCATGCGGAGCGTTGCCAACACGCCGGCGAGCGTCTCGGGAAGAGAGGGCGAGGTATCGACCGTGGTCGCTCCCGGCCACGGCTCGAAGGCGGAGGCGATCTGCCTGGCCACGGCCACAGTCGCCATCGAGATGTCTCGGCCGGCGGCGATGCGCCGGCCAACGCGCGTCTCCGCGGTGAGCGCGGCCACGTCACAACTCAGCGAGACGAGGACGCTGTGTGCCGCTGCGGCGCGCTCGCCGGCGGCGGCGCGTTGCGCGGCGGCGGCCCAGGTGGCGTCGAGGATCACCGACTCGCCGAGCCCGAGCCGGACGCCGGCGCGGCGGAGCATTTCGGCGTAGGTTCTCTGGGTCGCGGCGATTGAGAAGTGTGTCGACAGCCACTCGGACGATCCCGCCCCGGGCGCGCCGCCGACCATGTCGCGGCGCACCTCGTCGCTGCGGATCACCGTCCAGCCCAGTTCAGCGCCGATCGACGACGCGACGGTCGACTTGCCCGCGCCCGGGGGGCCACCGACGATCGCCATCACGATGCGGCCCATGCAGCAGTGCTCGAACGCGATGTCGAGCAGCTCACGCGCGCTCCTCCCCGCGGATGCGTCACCCTGCTCGTACTGCAGGCAGGCGACCGCGCATCTCACCACGGCGCCCTGAGCGATGTAGTGGTGGAAAAGGCTCTTCGGGGAATCGTCGGCGGTATGGCCGGCGTACTCGCGACGAAGCAGGTCGACCCGGTCGCCTGCTCCGAGCCGCTGGTAGCTCAAAGCGGCCCAGCCCAGCTCGGCAAGCACGTCGCATGCGCGTGGCAGGTTGCCGAAGTGGACGCCGGCGAAGGTCGGCGTGCCGTCGCCGCGATGAAAGGCTTGGTCCGCGATGAGGTGACCATCGGTGGCGACGATCCTGTCCGTCGTCATGCGGAGCCGGAAAAGGGCGGTCCGCCCGGCGAGGTACT
>PLWW01000065.1 GCA_003153125.1 Candidatus Dormiibacterota bacterium
TTCGAATCCTCTCTCCCCAGCCAGCGCTTTTGAGATCAACGTCAGCCGATAAGAGTCGAAATCCTTGTGCCACAGCGCTCGATCAGCCGATAATACCCGGCTGTGGCCAACGCCGCCCACCGCCCGCCGAGCCTCTCCTTCGAGCGCGCCTGGGAGGACTTCGTCGTCCACCGCCGCGCCGAGAACATGTCACCGCGGACCCTCGCCGCCTACCGCGTGGCCGCCCACCAGCTCCTCGACTTCCTGACCGCCGCGGGGCTGCCGACGGGGCCGCTGGAGATCACCCGCCAGGGCGTCCAAGAGTACATCACCCACGTCGTCCTGACGCGCAGCGCGGCCACCGCGTCGACCCGCTACTGGGGGCTGCGTGCCTTCTTCAACTGGCTCGTCGACGAGGGCGAGATCGACCACTCCCCGCTGGAGCGGGTGCGCCCGCCGCGGCAGGAGGAGCGTCCCCCCGACGTACTCAGCGACGAGGAGGTGCTCGCCCTCCTCCATGCCGCCGAGGGGCGCAGCTTCGAGGACCGTCGCGACGCCGCCATCATCCGCCTGCTCTTCGACACCGGCGCCCGGGTCGGGGAGCTGGTGAGCATGACCATGGAGGGGGTCAGCGTCGCCGACGGCACGGCGCGGGTGATGGGCAAGGGGCGACGCGAGCGCGACCTCGCCTTCGGCATGAAGACGGCCAAGGACCTCGCCCGCTACCTGCGCCTCCGCGAGGGGCACCGCCTCGCCGAGGCGCCCCAGTTCTGGTTGGGATGGCACGGCCCCCTTACCGAATCCGGGGTGGCCCAGGCCCTCAAGGCCCGCGCCGAGCGCGCCGGCCTCGACGCGGCCACGGTCCACCCCCACATCCTCCGGCACACCTTTGCCGACCGCTGGAAGGCCGCCGGTGGCTCCGAGGAGGACCTGATGAGCCTGGGGGGCTGGCGCTCCCCGACGGCGATGCGCCGCTACGGCTCCTCGCTGGCCGCCGCCCGCGCCCGCGAGGCACACCACCGGCTCTCCCCCGGCGACCGCCTCTAAGCCTGTCAGTCCAGACACCCGTTGGAGTGCCTGTCCGCATGCCTGTCCGGGGTGGCTGTCCAGACAGGCTTAGAGGGTCACTCTGTATGCGCATACGCGCGCAAGGAGTAACCCCAGGGTGCAGGGCACACAGAGCAGCTCGCTCGGGGGGCGACCAGGGGCCGACGTGAACGATGACCGGAGCCTCCCAAGCGCCTACGTCTGAGGGCATCGGAACGAGCGGGCGCTGTACTGGATCTCGGCATTGGGGTTGGTATCCTGAGTCGATGGGCAACGTTACCCCGCGGGTTGGCGCGAAGTGGGGGGTCGGCCGCACGCTCTTCTGCGGACACCCAACCTGTGACGGGAGGGTCGGTGGCCTTGCCTTCGCCGGGCTGCGCCGGGTGCTCCCCGTACCCGTCCGGCCGCACCCCGGGTCGAGGGATCTGCGCGAGCAGGCCGAGGCCCAGGCTCCCGACGGCGCCTACGCGGCGGCGGTGTGGGTGGTGCCGGAGGGCTTCCGCTTCGATCCCCTCGCCGAGGCCTGGCGGACCACCCGGCGGGGTGGTGAACGGCTCCGCGGGGTGCGTCACCAGGCCGACACCCAGCTGCACCGCGCCACCCACCGCGAGCGGCCTGACGCCGCCGGCGCGACCACCTATGCCGCCGCCATCCCCCTGCCGGCCGTGGTGCTCTGTCCGCAGAAGGGGTGCGGCCGGCGAAACGCGGTCACGCAAGAGTTCCTGGACAGCCTCTTCGTACGCCTGGCAGCCGACCTGAACGCCACCGCGTTGGAGATCCGCGACGACCCCAGCCTCGGCACACGCTGGCTCGCCGACCGCGTCGGCATGTCGGTGGAGTTCATGGTGACCATGGAGGCCGACGCCAGGTTGCTGACGCGGTTGGCGCTGGTCCTGCCCGAGTGGCGCCTGCTCGACGCGGCCTGCGCGGGACGTCCGGTCAAGGCGACAGACTTCTTCGCGCTCGATCTGCCCGCCTCACGGATGGTGGCCCAGCCCGACGCAGGCTATCAACCCACGCCCACGCGCAGATCCCACCGCGGTGGGGCCCGGGGGATTGACTCGCTGCCGGGGCCGCGATAGGGTGGGGTGGCCGCACTGCGGCTCCAACCATCGCCTCCGCGTCAGTGGCAACGACCCGCCGCACACCGTTCAGGTGGCCGAGCGGATGGAGTTGCCATGGGCAGCAACGGTTCGCATCACCGCCTCGCCGGGCGCCTCGGCGCCCTTCGACAGCACGCCCGACACGATGGCCGCGAGACGTCGGCCGCCGGGAGGGCCAGCTTCCTGGCGCGCTTCGAGGCGGAGGTGGATCCCGACGGTCTCCTCCCCGCCGTCGAGCGTCGACGCCGCGCCGTCTTCGCACGGCGGGCGTACTTCACCGAACTCGCCCTGCGCTCTGCCCGTGCGCGCCGCCAAGCGGGTCGACACGACCTCGGCGACGGTCACCAGCCCCCCCGGAATGCGAAGCGATGACCACGTTCCGCACCCCGGCCGCAAGCATCTCCGGGTCTCGCCCACAGCGTGACCAGGCCCCGCGCGGCGATGCCCACGTCTCCCGCCGGCTGCCCGCCGTGGCGGTGCGCGCTCCGAACTTTCCGGCAGCCCGTGCCGTCACGAGGCCTGCCGGCGGCGCTCTGCCTCGAGGATCGCGCTTCCCTGTCTCGCACCGCCCCGTCGGCACCGTTGGTGGCGAGCGCTCGGCGGCTTTGGCCTGCCTGGCGTCGCCCTCGACGGGGTCGCGGACGCGCGCGCTCGGCGCCGCGAGGGTGGCGAGACATGGGTAAGCGACAGCCACCGAGCCGCAAGCGCTACCAGGCCTCACATCCCTCGATCGGTATCCATGTGGATCTGCCCACCCACGCGCGCCTGAAGAAGCTTCGGGACGAATCCGGGATGTCCTACGGCTACCTGGTGCGGCGGGCACTGGGCGTCGTCGAGAAGGAGGTGGAACGGATCATGAGGCGCGGTTTCAACAAGGGTCGGCATGCCGGGTACGCGGAGGGGAAAAGGACCGGCTTCGCCGAGGGACGCAAGATGGGCATTGAGGAGGCGAGGAAAAGCGCATATGAGGAGGGGCACGCGGCTGGCTACGATGAGGGCTGGCGGGCGGGCAACGCCGAACCTTTCTATGTGCTCAACTGGACGCGGCCGACCTGAGTGCGAGGACTGCGAGCCGTTGCTGACCGGGTTGTTCGGTTGTGCGTGACCTCCGCTGGCGGCTTAGATCGCCCCACAGATCTGGCATGTTGATATCGGACTTGACGCCCCAGAGCCAAAAAGTTCGACCGAGTTCAGCACTCCGGGCCAGGAGTGTTGCACGCGTTCCTCTATCGGCCCGTCCCCGGAACGGTAGCGCAGGCGGTATTGCGGCGCGACTTCGCCGAATACGAAGTACGCTTGCGACGCTAGGTGCGTCAGGCGGTCTAACCAGCCTCCGTCGACGGGATTGGTCATGGCTGTTTCGTCCGCCCGACATCGGGATGCCGATGGGTGAACCACTGTCGATCCGCACGGGGATGACGCAGAAGCTCGTGCTCGCCTGAGCGGCTTGTGGGGAGGAGTACGTGGCTGTGCGAGTTCCTCATCCCCTGACAAACCAACCGCCTGCGAGCCGCGCTCCACCCCGGTAACTCCCGAACGATTGGTTGATAAACTAACGTCCGAACCCGACTTGAGACGAAACCGGAGTCGTTGATTGAACAGTTTGTATTCCAGCGTCGTTAGGCATCGACCACCCCGTTGATCAAACGCCCCCACGCCTACCGACCGTCGCGCCGACGTTGCGGCCCAGCTTTTGGGAGCTTGGGCAAGGTCCCGATGCACATCGCGACGATACAGCGATGGCGAAACCTCCGGATCTTGCCTCCCTCGCCGGGCTTGACCGCGCTCCAGAAGGATGTGGGGGAGGTCGCCGACACGCTCGCCTACGCGACCGCGCTCCATGATGCACGCTCGGCGTACAAACGTGGCCCCGCTCAATTGACACTCGAACGGTAGGTGAAGACTGTGCCTGCGAAATCGACGAACTCACCTAAGCAGCCTTTGGCCACCGCCCGGCGTAATCGCGACGCGGAGGTGTTACGAGCGGCCATCGAGGTCTTCTCGGAGAAGGGCTACTCGGCCGCGTCGGTGCAGGAAGTGGGTGACCGCGTTGGGCTCTTGAAGGGAAGTTTGTACCACTACATCTCCTCTAAGGAGAGCGTGCTGTACCGCATCTTCCACGAGGCGCATGAAGAGGCACGCGCGATCATGGACGCTGTCGCAGCCCTCGAGCTTCCCCCCCGGCAGCACCTCTACGAATACCTCCGCCGGCTGACACTCTGGTACCTGGCCAATCGCCAGCGATCACAGCTGTACTTCACAGAATGGCGCTACCTCACCGGGGACTACGCGGACGTAGTCCGAAAGGAACGACGAGAGTTCGAGGGTTACGTACGGGCAATCATCGTCAGGGCACATGTGGACGGCACCACCCGCCCGGACCTGGACACCATGCTCGCGTCCTTCGCCGCAGTCGCTGCGGTAAACAGCGTCCTGGTCTGGTTCAAGCCATCCGGGAGCTACGCTGCGCAACATATCGCGGCGGAAATCGCGGAGCTGGCGTGTGCATTAGTCTTCTGCACCTCCAGGACACCCGATATCCCGCTGCCGCCGTCAGCGACGACCGTCCCCGGGCTGCGCGGCTAGCTGGTCGCGCAACTGATGCTTGAGAACCTTACCGCTCGTATTGCGCGGAAGAACGGCCACCAACCTGATCTCTGACGGCTTCTTGTAACCCGCCAATTGCTGCGCGCAGTGCTCCTGAATCACGGACTTCGCGACACCGTCTCCGGCGACGACGAATGCCACTGGCGTCTGCCCCCACTTGGGATGGGGCGCTGCGACCACGGCACATTCACGGACACCGCTGACTCCCAGGATCACGCGCTCGAGCTCGCTGGGGTAGATGTTCATACCGCCGCTGACGATGAGATCGGGGCGGCGGTCAAGAATGTACACATAGCCCTCAGGGTCGAGCCGGCCCAGATCGCCGGTGTAGTACCAGCCATCGCGAAAGGCGCTCTGAGTCGCCAACGGGTTGCGCCAGTACCCGCGTGCGAGTGAGGCTGAGTGCACGATAACCTGCCCTACTGCAGTCCCGTCATGAGGAAGCGGCTCGCCGGCCTCGTCGATCACACGGACCACTGCGTCGGGCGCGGCGACCCCGGCTGACTCGTAGATACCTGGGCGAGGCGGTGTGTAGTCCACAGCCGCCGTCGCGGTGACGAGGCCACCCGAGTTTTCGGTCATGCCCCAGCCCTCCACAAGGCGAGGGCCGATCACACCCACGAGCCGTTCGAGGTGTTCCGGAGGGGCTTTCGATGCCGAATGCAGGAGCGACGCGAGGGAGTCAACGCGCCGCGGGTTGTCGGCCAGCACATCGCAGAACTCCAGGATCGGCGGACTCGGCAGGATCGTGAATGTGGCGTGGTGCCGCTCGATCGAGTCGACCAATAATTCGGTGTCCCAGTCTTCAAGCAGGATAGTGGTGCCGCCGACGTACAAGTGGGTGAGAACGTGAGCGGGGATGCCGGCAGTGAACGACATGGACAGTCCGAAGACCTGGGTGCTGCCCATGGCGTAGCGGTTGGTGATGGCGTTGGTCTGGCCCAGCGTCTTGACGGAACGGTGGGTAAGTTCGGCACCTTTGGGGTACCCTGTTGTCCCGCTGGTGTAGCCGATCACCAGCAGGTCATCGTCGCCGGGCTCAGGCGGCATGCGGTTCGCACCCGACGACAGGAATGCCTCAAACCCGCTCGCGTCGCCGACGCGTTCGGTCCCGGTCGTCACTAGGATCTTGTCGTTGCCGAGCGCGAGCTCGTCGACGTAGGGGGCCACCTGGTCACAGAAGACGAGGGCGTCGGCGCCGGCGTCCTGGAGCTGGAAACGGGCCTCCGATACCTTGTTCCGGATGTTGATCTGTACGATGACCAATCCCGCCTTGGCACATGCCAGGTAAGCGTCGACGTACTCGAGGGAGTTGCCGAGCCAGATGGCGACCCGGTCCCCTTTGCTGAGGCCCGTCCCAAGCAGAGCCTGGGCCATTCGGTTGCTGCGCTCATCGAGCTCGGCGTACGTTCGTCGCGCGCCGCTGCTGAGCTCCACAGCCGACCTCGACGGCATTTTCAGCGCGCCGAGGTGGACTTGCGCGCCGACCGCCGCGGGACCGGCTCGCGAGGGCAACACTGGGAGCTTGGACATGCGAACCTCGCCGTCATCAGGAGGAACAGTCGTGTTGCGAACGTCCCGACCACCGAGTTGGCGTGTGGCCGAGTTGGTGCGTGGCATCGTAAAGCCGGATGGACCCGCCGCACCACCTCGGCGTTGCTCGTGCCGAAGAGCCGCCGACCCAAAGTTGGATCGCCGTTGACCCGGCGGCGTCCACAGTCTACGCTACCAAACGTTCGTTTGTCGGATCGATCCGCGGAGACGGTTCATGGTCACTGCCGACACGGCTGACGGTGCCGCGCTTGGAGCCTTTCGACGCGAGGCTGAGCGATGGCTGGCGGCCAACGTCGACGAGCGGTGGCGGCAGAACCGCGGCGCACTGGGGGAGGAAGAGGAGACACGAATCCGGTCCGAGTGGGACAGGAGGCTGTTCGAGGGCGGCTACGCAGGGCTATCGTTGCCGCGCGAGTACGGCGGCCAGGGCCTCGGACTGACCGAGGAGGTCGCGTTCGGTGAGCTGGCGGCCCGGGCACAGGCACCGGACGGTCTCGGCCGGGTGGGGAAGATCCTGACGGCGCCGACCCTTATCGCCCACGGGACGGAGTACCAGAAATCGACGTTCCTGCCGCCGATCATGTCAGGGGAGCACGTCTGGTGCCAGGGATTCTCGGAGCCTGGTGCCGGATCCGACCTGGCCAGCGTGGGATGCAGTGCACGGCGCGTGGACGGCGGTTACCTCGTACGAGGCCGCAAGACGTGGACCAGCTTCAGTCGTCACTCCCAACGATGCCTCGTCTTGGCCTGTACCGACGTTCGGGCGCCCCGGTATCGCAACCTGTCGCTCCTGCTGCTCGACATGCACGCGCCCGGTGTCGAGATTAGCCCAATTCGACAGATCTCGGACAGCCGGCACTTCTCGGAGACGGCTTTCGACGACGTCTTCGTCGCGGAGGAGGATCGCGTCGGAGCTGAGGGCGATGGCTGGCGCATGGCCATGACGGTGCTCGCGAACGAGCGGGGTGTTGTCGAGGGGATCGCGCGGTACGTTGTGATTCGAGCCGACATGGACCTGCTGCAACAGTGCTGCGCCAAGCCGGGGGAGACAGAGGAACAGATCCGAGACCTGGACACGCGGGTCGAGCTTGTGCGTTGGCAGGTCAGCAAGGCGGTCGCCCGCGAGCACGACGCGGAAGGCTTCCTACGATCGTCGATGGTCCTCAAGGTAATCTGGAGTGAGCTGTGGCAGGAGGTCACCGGCCTTGGGGCGCGTCTCTCGTGTCCCGCTCACCGCGCGCACTGGCGTCACCAGTACCTTGAGAGCAGGTCGGCCACCATCTACTCGGGCACCTCAGAGATCCACCGCAACATGATCGCGGAGCGCGTTCTCGGGCTTCCGAAGTGAGCCGTGTTGGCGAGCTCGGGCTCGGCGAGGTGGGGGTGGAGGCAGCGGCTGCCCTGCGTGAGCTCTCGGCACGGAGCGTGGCCGGGTCGCCCGTCGCCTCCTATGTGACGGGGGAGCCGCTTGCCTGGGAGGCGATCCGCCGCGGTGGCTGGGACCTGATTGGGGCGCCCGAGGCAACCGGCGGCGGCGACGCCAGCCTGCGTGACCTCGTCGAGGTGGCGCGGGCCTGGGGGTGGGCCATACTGCCGTTGCCACTCATCCCGACGCTGATGGCCAAGCGATGGTCGGCATCGGCTCGCGAGCATCAGGGCGGCGTCGCGGTGTCTGTGCGCACCCGGGCGTCGGGGGATCGTGGCGTCGCCCCGTTCGGTGCCGAGCCGGACGTGGCGCTGCTTGACGCGGCTGGCCGCCCGCTCGCCGTGGCTTCGGCGGCGTGCGAGGACCCGTACGCTCCGTCGTTGCGCCTGGTCGAGTGCGACGCTGTGACGTCACTGTCCGCGGACGCGGCGCGCGAGCTGGCGGTCGTGTGGGCGGCGGAAGCCACCGGATGCGCTGCTCGGATGCTCCACGAAGCCGTCGCGTATGCCAAAGAGCGGCATCAGTTCGCTCAGCCGATCGGACGGTTCCAGGCGGTCAAGCACCACCTGGCCAACGCACACATGATGACCGAGCAGGCGGAGACCGCAGCGATCGTCGCGAGCCTTGAGCCGGGGCGAGCGACAGCGGCCACGCGCTTCGCTTTCGACAACTCCTTGCGGGTGATCGAGATCGCCATACAGATTCACGGGGGGCTTGGCTTCACCTGGGAGATGGGACTACACCTGTACCTCCGTCACGTGAGCACGCTACGCGAGCTGGCAGGGGGACTGCAGGCATGACTCCGGCCGCGGGCCGGTTGTCGATCCCCGCGTACGCGAATCTGCCACTGCTCCCTGGCGTTGGCCTCCCCCACTCATGGGACGTCTTCGGGCCCGCGGACGAGCTCGGCACGCTGAACCTTCTGGACGACGCCACCGTGCTGGAGGCCCTGCGCGAAGCACAGACGGGGGAGCGCGTCGGACTCACGCTCGATATGACGGAGCTCGACCCGCCGCTCTACGGACGCGAGCCCTTGCGCCACACGATCTTCCCGACGGATCGCAACATCTGGGACGATCGGATCGACTTCTTCCCCCAGGCTGCCTCCCAATGGGACGGCTTCCGCCACGTTCGGTGCCGGGAGCTGGGCTTCTACGGAGGGGTCACTGAGGATCCACCGGCGATGGGCACCCGCCTTGGTATTCAGCACTGGGCGGAGAATGGCATCGTGGGTCGAGGCGTGCTGCTCGACGTCGACCGGCACCTGAGGGAGAAGGGCATCGAGTACGACGCCATGCGCAGCTTCTCCGTCGATGCAGGGGTCCTGGCTGATGTCGCCGCGGCGCAGGGGGTGTCGATTCGGCGCGGTGACGTGCTGTGCCTGCGCTTCGGCTGGGTGGCCAGCTATCGCGGGCTGCGGGACGCCGAGCGTCGCGCGTACGCCACGACCGGTGGCCCGCCGCCGTTCGCGGGGCTTGCAGCGGGCGAGACGACTGCTGGCGCGCTCTGGGACTGGCAGGTGGCGGCAATCGCCTGCGACAACCCGGCCGCGGAGGTGTCTCCCGGCGATGCAGTCGTGGGCAGCCTCCATAGGCGTCTGATCCCCGCGCTTGGATTCGTGGTCGGTGAGCTCTTCGACTTGGACCGTCTGGCTGCGCTCTGCGCTGCCGACAGACGGTGGACGTTCCTGTTCACGGCGATCCCGCTGAACGTCCCCGGCGCTGTCGGCTCGCCCGCCAATGCGGTCGCGATCCGCTGAGGGTGCGACGAGAGGCTCCGCCGGGAGCCTCCGCCGGGAGGCTGGCTGCGCACGACCGCGCGGGGTCAGCCCTCCGGTCGGACGAGGATCAACGCCTCTTGCGACACCGATGCGACAAGCACACCAGCTGTGTCGAAGAACTGGCCATGGGACAGGGCGCGGGCCCCGGCGTAGCTGGGGGTCTCCTGGTCGAACAGAAGCCACGAGTCGGCGCGGAAACTGCGATGAAACCAGACGCTGTGGTCGAGGGACGAGCCCATCCGGGTCGTGCCGGTGCGCCGTAGGGGCATATGCGCAGTGCGAGTAAGGGTCAGGTCGGATGCGTAGACAAGAGCGCACGCGTGCAGGCCAACGTCGTCGGGCAGACGTCCACGCGCCCGCAACCACGTGCGCTGAGATGCAGGCGCCGGCGTATCGGCCGTGGCGGCAGCGTCGACGTACCGGAACTCGAAGGGCATACGGACCTCGCCGTTGGAGCCGGGCGGCACGTAGGCGCTCTCCGCCAACGTTTCGGCATCTCCCACCTGGGGCGCGGCCCGCTGGTAGTCGGGGCTCGACTCCGCGACATGAAATGACGCGAGCGCCGTAAGGATCGTGCGCTCGCCTTGGTGAGCATCCACTCGAGAGGTCGTGAGCGATCGGCCGTCCCTGATGACGGTCACGTCGTACATGACATCGCGTGACGGGTCGCCCGGCCGCAGGAAGCTGCAGTGCAGCGAATGCGGATCGCGGCCCGACGGCGCCGCCAGCGAGGCGGCCCGGAGTGCCTGTGCGGCGACCTGTCCGCCAAAGATCCGCCCGCGCGCTCCAACGAGGCAGCGTCCGGTGACCGAGCCGTCCCGCTGCCGCTCGACAGCCAGCAGCCTCTCGAGTGTCGACACCTCCATGCCGCTCTACGATACCGCGACCGAGGAGGGTTCCAACCAACCGTTTGGTGTGTTAGCGTCTCGCCATGGCCGTGAGCACTCTGAGTCGAGTCGCCGTGGTGGGGAGCGCCCAGACGATGCTCCGGGCATCCTGGACCGAGCTCCAGCACGTCGACCTCATCGCTGCCGCTGTCGACGCCGTCCTCCGGGGCAGCGGATTGGACATGAAGGACGTCGATGTCGTCATCGACTGCGGCAGCGATGTCCTCGATGGGCGCAGCATCTCCAACTGCGGGTTCCTCGGCGCCATGGGCGCGCACCACAAGGAGGAGTCACGCGTCGAGGAGGATGGACTGTTCGGTGCCGTCTACGGCACGACAAAGATTGCCGGAGGATCAGCGTCTGTCGCCCTCATCGTCGCCTATTCGAAGCCGTCGGAGTCCGACGTCTCGGCGTACTACGCGACGTTGTCCGATCCGTTCTATCAGCGAGCTCTGGGCCTCGACCACATTGGCGCCGCCGGTCTGACGGCCAACCAGTACCTCACGACAACGGATGCCGACGAGGAGGGACTCCTGCGGATCGCCGCGGAGTCGTGGCGCAAAGTCGCGGACAACCCCTCCGTCGACTTGGACCGCGTGCCCAGCCTTGCAGACATCCAGGCCTCGCCACTCGTCGCGGACCCGCTGCGCAGCCTCCAGATCGCCCGGCCGGTGGATGGCGCCGTGGCCGTCCTGCTGGCGAGCGAGCAGGTGGCGCGACGCGTCACCGATCGTCCGGTCTGGATCACAGGGATGGGCGCGGCGATGGACAGCCACTTCCTTGCCGACCGCGCACCGGGCGAGCTCGAGGCGTGTCGCGCGGCCGCGAACATGGCAATGAAGCGCGCGGGCATCACCGCGGTATCGAGCATCGGCCTCGCGGAGGTCAGCGGAGCCTCGGCGGCGGGCGAGGCGATGGTGATCGAGGCCCTCGGGTTCGCGCCCCGAGGTCACGCTGTCGACGCCTATTCCGAGGGCGCCACGGTGGCCATCAACCCCTCCGGCGGCGCCCTTCCCGCAGACCCGATCATGGCCACCGGCCTCGTGCGACTCCACGAGGCGTCCTCGCGGCTGACCGGGCGCCTTGGCGGTGACGTTGGATCCCGCGCGATCGTCCATGGCGCCGGCGGCCTGGGCATGCAGAACAACTGCGTCTTCATCGTGGAGGTTTGACGGTGCGCAGCGTGGCCATCGTGGGAGCCGGTCAGACCCGCCATGCTCGGCGCCGCAAGGACGTGACCCAGGTGGCGCTGGCGCGCGAGGCAGTGACCAGTGCGCTGCAGGATGCCGGCCTGACGATGGACGACATCGACAGCGTGGTCGTCTGCTCGGGACCTGTGCTGTTCGCCGCAGTCAATCAACCGGAGAAGTGGCTGGTGGACGCCATCGGAGCGAGGCTGAAGCCTGTGGTTCGTGTGACGAGCGGTGGCGGGACCGGGTTGGCTGGTGCCCTGGCGGCGGTGAACCAGATTCGCGGCGGGTTCGCCGAGCGAGTGCTTGTCGTCGCCTACGACAAGCTGTCAGAAGGAGCTCTGCAGTACTCGATCTCGACGCTCTACGACCCATTCTGGGGACGTGAGTTCGCTGTCGGGATCATGGGCTTCGCAGCTGCGTACTGGCGGGCTCGCATGGACAGCCTCGGACACACCGAGGAGGCGGCAGCCATGGTCAGCGTCAAGAACCACAGGAACGCGCTTCTCAACCCTTACGCACACGTGAAGAAGGAGGTCTCGGTGGAGGACGTGATGAACTCGCGTCCGCTCTGCTGGCCCATCAAGCTGCTCGACGTTCCCCCCATCTCCGACGGCGCCTGTGCCGTGGTGCTTTCGAGCGAAGACGCCGCGAAAGCGTCGGCCGACCCGGCCTGGATTCGGGGAATCGCCTACTACTCCGAGGCCGAGAACGCCGCCAACCGATCGATGATCCAGTCGGAGCCCCTCACAATCGCAGCGCAACGCGTGTACAAGCAGGCCGGGATCACCAACCCTCGGCGGCAGTGCGATGTGGTGGAGGTCCAGGAGCCCTACACCTGCTTCGAGCTCAGCTACTACGAGGGGCTCGGGCTCTGTCCCCCGGGCGGTGCGGCAGACCTCATCAGCTCAGGGGCAACCCTTATCGACGGCGACATCCCGGTGAACCCGTCGGGCGGCTGCATGGGGGCCAACCCCATCGGCGCCACGGCGTTGATCCGACTGGCGGAGGTGGCGCAGCAGGTCCGCGGACGAGCCGGGAACCACCAGATCCCTGACGCACGTGTCGGTCTCATGCAGGCCGGCGGTGGGTGGGCGAACCTGCGTGGCGTCGCTGTCGTTGCCAGCACCAAAGGTTGAGGAATGGACATGACTGACGGCTTGCTGACAGGGATCGACCAGCCACAGGTCCTTGAGACCACGCTGTCGTTGCCCTACACGCTGACTACGGGACGGGCGGCAGGCACTTTCCTCGCCGAGCTCGGCAACAAGAGGATCCTCGGCTCCAGGTGCGACAAGTGCGCTCGGGTCATGACGCCGCCGCAGGACTACTGCAGCCGCTGCGGATCGGCCTCTGAGACCTTCGTCCACATGCCGGAGCGGGGTACCGTCACCGCCGTCACCCGCACTGACAGGGCGATCCTGGCGCTGGTCCAGCTCGACGGATCCGATAGCGGCTTCCTGCACCGGCTCGCGCCGGACAGCCACCATGCTGCGGTCGGAGCGCGGGTCCGCGCGGTCTGGGCCGACACCCCTTCGCAGTCGATGCTGGATCTGGACTGTTTCGCCCTCGATGACACGGGCGGGCACGCCGGATCGGCGATCGAGGTGGGGGAGGTGGCCGTCGTGGCGGAGCTAGCGTACTCGCTCACCCTTCACTACAAGCACGCCTACGGACCGCACTACGGGCGGCTCTTCGACGAGCTGGCCACGCACCGCCGCATCCTCGGCTCGCTGTGCCCCAGCTGCCGCAACGTGCTCGTGCCGCCACGCGAATTCTGCGACGCGTGTTTCGTGCGGACCGCGCAGTACGTGGACGTGGCTGACACGGGCATCCTCCAAGCGTTCTCCGTCATACACATGGAATTCGTTGGACAGACGCGCAAGCCGCCCTATGTGTACGCCGAGATCGTCCTGGACGGTTCAGCCACACGGCTCATCCACACGATCGCCGGATTCGACGTGACAACAGCGGCCGAGCGTCTGCAGATCGGCATGCCAGTCCGCGCCGTGTGGAAGGACCGCGCCGACTGTCATGGGACCCTCGACGACATCGACTACTTCGAAATCGTGACGGGGTCGGAGCGCGGCGACTGATGTCGACCGAAGCGTTCGCGTACGAGCACGTCGACGTCGTCCAGGAGGCGGGTGTCGCCACGGTGACGTTGAACCGACCCGAGGCGATGAACGCCCTCAACATGGACTTGAAGAGCGACCTCGCGCAGGTCATCGCCGCACTGGCGGACGACGGCGAGGTCCGTTCTGTGGTCGTCACCGGCGCGGGCCGCGCCTTCTCGGCGGGCGGGGACATCGGTGAAATGGTGCTCAACGACAGCCCGGTGCGCAGTCGCGATCGCCTCAGAGTGCTGCTACGGGGCATCTTCGTGCCGCTGGCCGAGATGGAGAAGCCCACCCTCGCCGCTGTGAATGGCGATGCTCTCGGGGCGGGCCTCAGCCTGGCGCTCGCTTGTGACCTGATCATCGCCTCGGACACCGCCGTCATGTCCTGCGCGTTCTCGAAGCTGGGGCTGTTGCCGGACTGCGGCGCCCTGTACTTTCTCCCCCGGCGCCTCCCCATGAGCGTCGCCAAGGAGTTGATCTTCACCGGCCGGCGGTTCACGGCCTCAGAGGCGTTGGAGATGCGGCTGATCAACCGGGTGGTACCAGCTGGCGAGCTCGCCGCCGTGGCCCAAAGGCTGGCCCTCGAGCTCGCCAGCGCGCCGACGGTGGCGTTGGGGCTAGCGAAGAGAATGTTGGACCAGTCACTCGACTCATCCCTACACGAGATGGCCGAGATGGAGGCATTCGGGCAGGCCGTGCTGTACACGACAGCGGATCATCTGGCTGCCCGTCGGGCGTTTGCGGAGAAATCAAAGCCGAGGTTCGTCGGTCGCTGATGCGCTGTCTGGCTCCAATGCCGAGCACAATTTGGAGTCGGGGATGGTCCGCCCGGGCAGCCTAGCTGTTGCACAAGCCGCCGGGCGCTTGACAAGCCCCCGCCGGAAGAATATGGTGCCGCTACCAAACGGTCGTTAGTTTCACTCAGGGCCGAGTACGACGATCCACTGAGGGAGAAAGCATGTTCGTATCGAAGCGGCATTTCGCCACCCTCGCGTGCACCGGAGCCGTCGCCCTCACCGCCGGGTGCGGGTCATCCAGCCCATCGGGGGGAGCCAGCAGCTCTGGGGGGACGGCATCTTCACTCTGCGGGTCGAAAGCGATCAAGCTCGGGATGGTCGACGGCTCCACGAACTCATTCCTCAAGATCGCTGAAGCCGAAGTCAAAGCGAAGTACGCGTCCTGCTCGAACATCACGATCAACTACCAGACGGCCAACAACAGCGCTGACGCGTACAACGCCGCGGTGAATGCCGATGCTGCCCAGGGGTTCGACGCGATCATCACGAATGACTCGGTCGGGGACCAGGGCCTGAGCTCGTTGAAGGCGGCCTATCAGGCAGGTCTCGTCGTGGTGCCCTACATCAACGTCCCGACGGGAGACCCAGGCACCACGTTCACCTCCGCCGTCCATATTGGCCTCAAGGCCGAGGCGGACAAATGGGCCAACTGGCTGAACAAGCAGCTCAACGGAAGCGGCAACATCATTTTCATGGGTGGTCCGGCCGGAAATCCGGCTAGCCAGACTGCGTTCGACATGTTGAAGCAGTCCCTCGCGACAACAGCGCCCAACATCAAGTTCCTGGAGGATGCGCCTGTCACCACGGGTTGGGACCCGGCGGTGGAGCAGAAGGCGATGGCGGGGTTGATCACCAAGTACCCCAAAATCGATGCAATCGTGGCGGATTACGGTGGGGCGGCGTTGGGCAGTATCAGAGCGTTCCAGACTGCGTCAGTGCCGGTTCCACCGCTTGCGACCACGGCGCTGAACAACGAATTCGGCTGCTCGGTGGCGAAAATCAAGACGACGTCGCCGAACTTCCAGTTGATGTCGGTTGATGGCGTGGTGCGGATCAGTGCTGTTGCTGCAGGAATCGCCATCCAGGCCGTTCACTCCCAGTCGAAGCAAGTCCCCGCCGTTGACTTCACGGACTTCATTATCTGGGATACGACGGGATCGAACCCTCCCAAGTGCGACCCGTCGCTTCCCCCGGACGCCGACCTGTCATCGTCCCTTTCAGCCAGCCAACTGGCCAAGGTGTTCGGCTAGGCGTCCGATCCGGAGCGCAGGCTTCCCAAGATCAGCATGGAAGCATCTCAATGGAATCCCCCCACCCAAGGTGACCTGGAGGCACCCGCAGGCCTTCAGCGCCGGCTTGGGCAAGAGGACGCGGGGATGGCCCTCGAGCTCGAGGGCCTACAGAAAACCTACGCTGGTGTCGCCGTTCTCCGGGACGTCAGCCTTGCGCTCCGATGCGGAGAGATCCATGCGCTCATCGGGGAGAATGGCGCGGGGAAGTCTACCCTTGTGGGGCTGGCTTCCGGGTCCCTTCGCGCCGACGCCGGACGGGTGATCATCAACGGCGCGGAGGTCAAACACCTCTCGCCCCGCGGGACCGCCGACCGTGGCTTGTCCGTCGTCCACCAGGAGCCGGCTCTCTTCGCCGACCTCACGGTCGCCGAGAATATGCGCATTGGTGTATCGCCGGCGATCAGGCCGTCAGTTCGTCATATGAATGACTGGGCCGCCAGCATGCTCCAGGAGTGGCACTCTTTCGCCGCCCTCGCCCCCACGGAATTCGTTCGTCATCTTCGCCCGGATCAGCGCTTCGTCATCGAGATAGCGCGAGCGTTGAAATCGGTCCCCGACGTGCTCATTCTGGACGAACCGACCGAGCACCTGGCTGCAGAGGCGATTGAGCATCTTTTCCTCAGCATCCACAGATTGGCTGACAGCGGTACGGGCATCATCTACATCTCACACCGCATTCCCGAGGTCATGCAGATCGCGAACCGCGTGTCTGTGCTACGCGACGGCTCTCTTGTTGGAACGTACGCGGCATCGGCCCTCAGCGATCACGACATCGTGAACCTCATCGTTGGAAGGCAACTTGAGGCCCGCTTTCCCGACAAATCGGGCGTACCCGAGGGCGCCCCTGCGGTTCTTGAAACTAAAGGCCTGTCGGGCGCCGGGTTCGCCGATGTCGACTTTCGCCTGGCTGCCGGTGAGATCGTCGGGCTTGCAGGCATCGAGGGCCAGGGGCAACGGCAGTTCTTGCGCGCTATCGGCGGTGTCACCCACTCAACAGGCAGCATCGTACTCAATGGTCGCTCTGTTCATAACGGCAGTGTGCCCAAGACAATGGCGGCCGGCGGCTATTACATCAGCAACGATCGCCAGCGTGAGGGACTGCTACCGCGGCTCGGAGTGCGTGAGAACATTTCCATCGCTTCCCTTGCCGGGGTGAGCAGAGCGGGTATCGTCTCGAAATCTCGGGAACGAGCCTCGACCGACTCTGCGATCGCTCGCTTTGACATCAGAAGCTCGTCTGCCGAAGCCGATATACACACGCTGTCGGGAGGCAACCAGCAGAAGGCAATGATCGCGCGCGGGCAAACGCGCCAGGTCAACGTCTTGCTGGCAGACGAGCCAACGGTTGGGGTCGATGTCGGCGCACGGTCCGAAATCTACACAACCTTGCGGGCGTCGGCGAATTCTGGCGCGAGCGTCGTGGTCGTGTCCAGCGATTCCGCCGAGCTCGCGGCGCTCTGCGATCGGATTGTTGTCTTCTCGCGCGGGCGCGTCGCTAGGGAGCTGACAGGAACCGACGTTGCCGAGCGATCGATCACGGGGGCTGCTCTCACGGCGGATGTGGCCCGTGACACTGGATCGCGAACTGCCCGCGAGTCGCCGCGGCAATGGCGGCGGTGGCTGGGTGACTCGAATCTGGTGCCGGTAACGGTCCTGGTTACCATGATCGGGCTGGTCGCACTTCTTGTCGCTACGCAGAATCCCTTCTTTCTCACCACCCGCAACTTTCAGCTGCTGCTGCCTCTGTTCGCAATCCTCGCCTTCTTCTCGATGGGCCAGCAATTCGCGCTGATGATCGGGGCAGTCGATCTATCCGTTGGACCGATGGCAAGCGTGGTCGTAGTCCTGGCTTCATACGTCACTCAGTCGGACCAAGGCGGCGTCCAGCTGATAGCGGGGTTGTTGCTGCTGTTATGCACGGCGGTGACAGTGGGTTTTACCAACTGGGTACTGGCGACTGTTGCTAAGATCAATCCGCTTATCGCAACCCTCGTCACCTTCACCGCGCTGGAGGGGATCGCTCTGCTCTTGCGACCGGTTCCAGGCGGGCATATCAGTTCACTCATTGCCGACGCGGTCGCGTACAAAATAGGGTTTGTCCCGATCGTGTCAGGCGTGGCGATATTCGCCGCGCTCATCCTTGAGTGGATGCTTTATCACACCGCGGTGGGTATCGGTCTCCGTGCCTCGGGCTCGAGTCCGGGCACGGCACTCAAGGTTGGTGTGCGGGCGAATGCGCTGTCACTCGCAGCGTTTGTGGCCTGTGCTGTGTTCGCGGGGCTCGCCGGGCTGCTTCTTGCCGGACAGTCCGGCGTTGGGAACGCCTCAGCCGGCAATGCCTACACCCTGACAAGTGTCGCCGCTGCGGCAATAGGTGGGGCGAGTGTCCTCGGGGGGAGAGGCTCTTTCATGGGCGCCGCACTCGGCGCTCTTCTCATCGTCGAGTTGGCTAGTGCAGTGCAGTTCCTGAACCTCGCACCCCAATTCCAGTTGTATTTCACGGCGACGCTAACCATCGTGGCCGTGGCTGTGTACTCGCGCTTCCGCAATTTGACTTGGAAACTAGGGTGAGGGTGGATTCTTGAGCGTGCGGGCGACAACCAGCGGCTCGCGTCGACCACGTCTGGTCCTTGGTCGATTTGTGCCGAGGTCAAGCGTGGTGTACGCAACGGTCGTGCTCTTCGCTGTCGGGGCGGTGATCGCCCCGGGCAGCATCAGCAAGGTTTCAGTGCAGGCGATGCTTCCCTTCTTTGGGATTCTAGCGCTCGTCGCGGCGGGCCAGACGATGGTCGTGATGACACGGGGCCTGGATCTCTCTCTGCCAGGGATGATGTCGTTGGCCGGCCTGGGTGCGAGCAAGTTCGCCTCGGACAATGGGAACAGCCTCATCCTCGCATTACTTGTCACGGTCATCGGCGCGATCGTTGCGGGGGCGGCCAACGGCGCCATCGTGGCATATTTGTCGGTGACGCCACTCATCGCCACGCTCGCGACCGGTGCAGTGCTTGCGGGCGTGGCGTTCGCCTACTCTGGCGGCATCCCGGCGCGCGCCCCGGAGGGACTTACAACGCTTTCGACGTCAACAACGCTTGGCGTATCAAACACGTGCCTGATCGCCTTGGTCGTCGTGTGCTTGTTGGCGTTCTTGGCAAGCCGTAGCGTCTGGGGCCGTAAGCTGGCGGCTATCGGTTCGAGCGAGTCGGCCGCGCGCCTCAGCGGACTGCGCGTGGAACGGCTGCAGGTGAGTGCGTACGTGGCTGCGGCTCTCTGCGCTGCTCTCGCCGGGCTTCTGCTCGCCGGGTACGTGGGGACCCCGGACAGCTCTCTTGGTGCAGATTACCTTCTGCCGGCGATTGCCTCAGTGGTCCTTGGTGGGACTCTGCTGGGTGGAGGGCGCGGTCGCGTCGTGGGCAGCGTGGTCGCGGCACTTTTCTTTTCGCAACTGACCGCTGTGGTCCTGGCTCTGGGCGTGCCGACAGCGACGCAGTTCATCATCGAGGCGCTGATTCTCGCTCTGGCTGTCGCTGCCCAGTCGCTCAAGCAGGGAGAGCTGTCAATCCGCCGTCTTGTATCCAAACTTGTGAATGGGCGCCGCGTCTCGCCCTCGTAGCCGGACCTTAGCAATATGCCACACCATTAGGGAGCGAAAATGACCGACAACTTCGGGCTTTCTGAGCAGTCCATCGAGGAGCTCTTCACCTCCCTCAGCAACTGGGGGCGGTGGGGCAACGATGACGAACGTGGGACGCTGAACTTGATCGACTCCGCGAAGGTTTTGCAAGCGAGCTCCTTGGTGCAAGAGGGCGTCGCCGTCTCGATGTCCCGCGTCATCAGCAATGAGCCGTCGTTGGACATCCTCGATCTTCCGCTACATCACATGACCTTCTCAGGAGAGCAGTTTGCGCTGCATCCGGAGGAGAAGGAGTTCAATCTACAGTTGAGCCGAGATTTTCTTGGCTTCATCTACCACGGCTTGTACATCACTCACGTGGATGCTCTCTCGCACATCTTCTACAAGGGAACGATGTACAACAACAAGTCATCTGCGAAGGTGACGACGGCTCGCGGCGCGACCATCCACTCCGTCGAGGCCGCGGTCACTGGGATAACGTCGCGTGGAATCCTTGTTGACATCGCCCGCCACCGTGGTCAGCCTTGGTTGGAGCCCGGCGACGCTGTCGGCCCTGACGAGCTGCAAGCCGCGCTGGAGGCCTCGGGGGTTGAGCCTCAGTCTGGCGATGTACTGATCGTCCGCACTGGGTTTTGGGGGCGTCGCAAGGCGGTCGGTCCGGTTTCGCCAGCTGACGGCAACCCGGGTCTCCACGCTGCGTGCATGCCACTCATCCGCAAGTGGGACATCGCAATGCTCTGTGGGGACACTGTCAACGACGTCCTTCCCAGTGGCTTTGAGATCAGTGGCTTCCCGATCCATGAGATCGGCCAGGTGGGGATGGGCCTGTGGTTGCTCGATAACTGTGATCTCGAAGATCTAGGTGACGCTTGTCATGCGCGTGGCCGGTCGGAGTTCTTCTTTTCGATCACTCCACTCCGAGTCAAGAATGGCACCGGCTCTCCGGTGAACCCGATAGCAATCTTCTGAGATTGATCGCGACAGCAACGCCGCTCCGTGTTCAGCCGAGCACGTGGCGGACGTGGCTCGATGTCCTGCGCGGCGCCGGTTCCGATGGCTACCCGCGTGGCAGTCTGCCCACAGTACCGCCGCGGGTTCAAATCCAGCTGGCGCCAAGACTCCGAGATTGAATGCGTCCGGCCCCAGCGCTCATGGCGGCTTGGCCTCGACATCGTCCACGGGTCGCTGGGGTGTGGCCCGTGCGTTATCAGCTACGGACCGTTCGGTAGTATCGACGAATGAGACGCTCGACCAGGGTTAGCGGCAACACAACTGATGCATACCTGGTGACAGGGGTTCGCACACCCATCGGTCGCTACGGCGGTGCGCTCGCGCCGGTGCGGCCCGACGACCTCGCAGCTCATGTGCTGTCCGAACTACTGCAACGCGTTCCGCAGGTCCCTGCCGATGAGATCGATGAGGTGATCCTCGGTTGTGCGAACCAGGCCGGCGAGGACAACCGCAACATCGCGCGCATGGCGCTGCTGTTGGCCGGTATGCCCGAGACCGTCCCCGGCACAACCGTCAACCGCCTGTGCGGCTCTGGACTCGACGCCGTCATGATCGCAGCGCGGCAGGTGCGCACTGGTGACGCTCAGTTGGTTGTGGCGGGTGGCGTGGAGAGCATGAGCCGGGCTCCATTCGTACTGGGCAAGGCCGAGGAACCGTACAGCCGAAGCGCTAAAATCCACGATTCCACGATCGGCTGGCGCTTCGTCAACAAGGCGATTGCCGAAAAGTTCGGTATCGAATCGATGCCCGAGACCGCCGAGAACGTCGCAGCGGAATTCGAGGTGTCGCGTGCTGACCAGGACGCCTTCGCGATGCGCTCACAGGAACGAGTCGCGCGGGCACAGAGCGCTGGTCGGCTCGCAAAGGAAATCGTGGCCGTGGAGGTCCCACAGCGCCGCGCCGACCCCCTCTACATCGAACGGGACGAGCATCCTCGTACCACCTCACTGGACCAACTCGGCGCGTTGAAGGCGCCGTTCCGTACGAATGGCAGCGTGACGGCGGGCAACGCGTCAGGCGTCAACGACGGCGCAGCGGCCCTCCTTATCGCCTCCGGCGAGGCGGTGCGGCGGCTCGGTCTGCAGCCACTCGCTCGGATCGTTGGAGGCGCGACAGCGGGCGTCCCGCCGCGGCTCATGGGTATCGGGCCAGTTCCCGCGACCCAGAAGCTGCTCGGTCGCCTCGGCTGGGAGATAGCCGACCTCGACCTCATCGAACTCAACGAGGCATTCGCGGCCCAGTGCTTGGCAGTACTTCGAGCACTAGGCATCCCCGACGACAGCGAGCACGTGAATCCAAACGGCGGCGCTATCGCTCTCGGCCATCCACTTGGTATGAGCGGCGCCCGACTAGCGCTGACAGCGGCAGTCGAATTACAAGAGCGTGGCGTGAACCGTGCCCTCTGCACCATGTGCGTCGGAGTTGGTCAGGGAATAGCCGCAGCGCTCGAAGCTCCGTGAGTGCGCTCCATCGCGTAACCGTCTCTCCATCGAAGCTCGCGGGGAGATTCTGTGCCTCCGTTTCTGTCGGACGGGGTAAACACCTCCGACTTCTCGGACGGATGACCGGCGACCCGCAGATGCGGTTCACGCAGAACGGTAAGGCCGTGCTGAACATCGGCATCGACACCAACGTCAACGGCTTCGCCGAGTTCCACGACGTCGTAGCCTGGGAGAAGGCCGCGGAGGTCATCGGCTCGCTGCGGGTGGCACTCAAGGCGCGAGCCGCGGCACGACCGCTTCGAGCAGCAGCTTACTTTACAATATGATGTCGGCTGCGACTAGGCCATGACGGATTGGTTCTGAGTGGCGACCGACGCTGGCGCCCTGTTGGTCGGTGGTAACTTCCCCCGAGCGGCTCGGTACGGGTTCTTACACAGTCGCCGTCCGGGGCCCGTGCTCGGTCTGTGGGAGTTCGCCCAGAACATCGCCACTGAGGGGACAGCATGGACGAGACATTGTTGGTTCTGGGTGCTGGCACCATGGGCGCTCAGATCGCTCAACAGGCGGCGCTTGCGGGCATCCGCGTGCATCTTGTCGACGTGAACGCGGAGCGGCTAGAGCGCGCGGTTACAGAGAATGAGGGGCACCTCGATCGCTCGGTCACCAAAGGCAGGCTCACTGCCGCCGATGCCGCGGCCGCTTTGGCCCGAGTAGTGACCAGCGTCAGCCTTGCCGAGGCCGCAGTAGGCGCCAGCTGGGCGATCGAGGCGATCGTCGAGGACGTTGACGCCAAACGTCGCGCCTTCGCTGAACTCGACCTTCAACTCCCTCCGGGCGCAGGGATAGCGTCCAACTCCAGCAACGTCGTAGTGTCCCGGCTTGCCAACGCGACCCAGCGCCCTCAGCTCTGCTGCAACATGCACTTCTTTCATCCAGTGCTGGTCATGGACCTCTGCGAGATCGCGCCGGGCCCGGACACCGCGGATGAGACTATCGTGCGAGCGATCGGCTGGGCGGAGCGGATGCACCGCCGTCCGATCCTAATCCGCCGTCCCACGGATGGCTTTGTGGTCAATCGGGTTCTCGGTGCCGCCAGTCGCGAGGCCTTCGCGCTGCTCGACGCGGGCGTCGCCTCCTTCGTCGACATTGACGCCGCGATCGTCGCTGGTCTGCACTGGCCACTCGGCCCCTTTCAGCTGTGTGACTTCAATGGCATCGACACGGTGCTCGGGATCCGTCGCGACCGGCTTGGACGCGAACATCATACGGGGGACGCCGCCACCGTCAGGATCCTCGAAAAACTCGTCGAGGCGGGTCGGCTGGGGCGCAAGACAGGACGCGGCTTCTACGACTACGCGACGACTCCGCCAACCCCGATCCCATTGGACGACAAGCCTTGAGTTGATCATTGGCAAGGTGGAGCGGGTGAACCGCGAGGTGCAGGAGAGCTTCCTCGCCTGGCTCACCGGGCAGGTGCTGCCAACATGCCCACCATCGCCGAGTACGACATCCTCGCCGCCCAGTGGCTCGCCGAGGTGGTGCAGCCACGCGGCCACCGCACCACCAAGCGGGTGATCGCCGAGGCCTGGCACGAGGAGCGTCGCCGGCTAACGCCAGTGCCTGATCAGCTGGTGCAGCGGCTCGCCGGCGATGGCGCACCGCATTCCGTCTTGCACGTCGTGGATGACGGCCAGCGTGAGCTCGGTGCCCACGTCGACGTGCGCCCGCTCACCGAGTACGAGGTGGCGATGTGAGCACGGCCAAGACGCCCCCGGTGGCGTCCGAAGCCGAGCCTGTACCAGCAGCTCCGCGAGCACCTCGCCTACCTGCAGATGAGCGCCGCCGCCGAGAACCTCGCGCCGATCCTCGACCGCGCGGTGAAGGACCGCACCTCGCCGACGCAGGTTCTCGAGGAGTTGCTCGGCCTCGAGGTGGCAGCGACCCGGGCTCGGCGCCAGCGCGGCCGCCTCCGCTTCGCCCGCTACCCCGTGCACAAGACGCTGGCCGAGTTCGCCTTCCAACCCGGCGTGGATCGCCGTGTGGTGGCTCTCCACGCTGCGCTTCGTGGAGGAGAAGCGCAACGTCATCCTCCTCGGACCGCCGGGAGTCGGTAAGACCCACCTCGCCATCGCCCTCGGCGTTGCGGCCACCGAGACCGGGTACCGCACCTACTTCACCTCGGCCGCCGACATGGTAAGCGCGCTCCAGACCGCTCACCTCGAGGGTACCGCCGCCTACCAGATGCGCACCTACCTCGGTCCCTCGGTGCTGGTCATCGATGAGCTCGGCTACCTACCGCTGGACTAGGTCTCAGCGAACTGGTTCTTCCAGGTGGTGAGTCGCCGCTACGAGCGCGGCTGCATCGTGCTCACCTCCAACCGCGGCTTCGGCGACTGGAACCAGGTCTTCGCCGACCCGGTGGTGGCCGGCGCCATCGTGGACCGTCTGTTGCACACAGCGACGGTGATGAACATCCGCGGCGCCAGTTACCGCGCCCGCGCCTACGCCGCCAAACAGAAGGTCAAGGGAGGCGGTGCTATGGTTGCGTGAGCCGGAGGCCTGTGCACTTTGGCGACCAACTCTGTGCACTTTCCGTGGACTCCCACATGACCGCGTCGGTGCCTCGGGCGCTGTCACTCCGCCGTTCCGTCGAACCTGAGCGGGGCTCGCGGTCCGGGCCGGAGTGACGCCGCCCGATCGGGGTCGTGGAGGCCGGCTCAGCGGCTGTGTCCGATCCGCCTAGCAAATACGGGTGTAGTAGTACGTGACGACCAGGCTCATCGCCAAATCTCTGCGCCATGGTGGGAGTTGGTCCAGATGTTGCAGGAGCGCTCCTCGTTGCAGTCGGAGACAACCCCGGTCGTCTTCGGTCCGAAGGCCCCTTTGCCAACTTGTGTGGAGTAGCGCCGCAGCCTGCGTCTTCCGGGATAAGGGCCACGGGCGGTGCCGCGCAGAGTTGCGCGCCTGATGCTCGTCCCTCGTGCCTCGCGCGCCGCTCGTCAGGTCGCGCTGAGCGTGGTGTCGCAATTCTTCCTGAGCGTCCTAGCCATCCCTCGGATGGCGGCAAGTGCTGCTGTAGTTATACCCCCGTGAGACAACTATGTCTCTTGTGATGGCGACGTCCGCTGCGGACACTAGGTTGATCTTTGCCGCAGATTCGAAGATCCGCTACCGCGACTCGGATGACGGCGTTCAGAGTTGCGTCGGGTCCAAGGTGACGGTCTTTCCAACCCGGCGGGGCAACCTTGTCATAGGGTTCACGGGAATATGGTTTGAGGGCGGCGCTGACGACCTCTTACAAGGCGTTATACGTGGTTGGGCGGCAACCGACGAGCCCTTGTCTCAACTCTGCGATGTGTTGGCAGAGGACGTTGCCCAGCGGTTGACCGTGCTGTCCGTACAAGCCGACGTACCGCCAGAAGGAATTGCCCCGACCCTTTGACGCCACCAGCGCACCCAACTGAGCCCTGTGTGGGGCGCGGCCGGCCACTGCTTGTGCGACCGATTGCACTGACACTAGTAAAGACCATGAACCGCCCCGGGTTTCATAGAGACTCGCGTTACTGAGTCCCAGCCATCGCGACTGGAGTTGACTGATGGTAATGGGTCGCCTCGAGCTCAGCCGGCGGGACCATGCCGATCTCGCCGTGGAGGCGACGATGGTTGAACTAGTCGATGTATTCGAGAGTCTCGAACTCGACCTCATCGAGGCCGCGCCACGGCCGCCGGTGAATCAGCTCGGCCTTGTACAAGCCGTTGAACGATTCGGCGAGCGCGTTGTCGTATGAGTCGCCGCGTGAGCCCACCGAGGTGATCGCGCCTGCCTCTGCGACGCGCTCGGTGTACCGAATGGCGAGGTATTGCACGCCGCGATCCGAGTGGTGAACGAGGCCGTCAAGATGCTCGCCACGGCGCGCCCAGATCGCCATCTCCAGGGCGTCGAGGGCAAGGTCGGTGCGCAGAGAACGTGACGCCTGCCAGCCGACCACGTAGCGCGAGAAGACGTCGACGATGAAGGCCACGTAGACCCAGCCAGCATGAGTCTTCACGTAGGTCAGATCGGCCACCCACAAGCGATTGGGTGCCGCTGCGCGGAACTGCCGGTCGACCAGATCCGCAGGCCGCGTCGCCGCCTCGTCAGGGAATGTGGTGCGGACGGTCTTGCCGCGGACGACACCGCGGATCCCGAGATCACGCATCAGGCGCTCGACAGTGCAGCGAGCCACCCGAACGCCCGCGCGCCGCAACTGCGCCCACACTTTATCGGCTCCATACACGCGCCGATGCTCGTTCCAGATGCGCGTGATCTCGCCTTTGAGAGCGTTGTCTCGCAGGCTTCGCGCTGACGCTGGTCGAGCTTTGGCTGCGTAGTACGTGGCGGGGGCGAACTGCAACACCGTGCAGATCGGCTCGACCCCGTACCGATCGCGCTGCGCGTCGATGTACGTGGTCATCTNNGCCCGGCGCAGCTCGCGGTTCTCACGCTCCAGTTGCTTGAGTCGCTCACGCTCACTCGTGGTCAGGCCGGCTCGCTGCCCAGCATCGATCTCTGCCCGCTTCACCCACTCGTGGAGCGTGACCGGATGCATGCCGAACTTGCCGGCGATTGACTGGGTCGCCTGCCATCCCGATGTGTACTCGCTACGGTGCTCCTGGACCATCCGTACCGCCCGCTCCCTCAGCTCCTGGGGATACCTGCCCTGCTTGGCCATCGCTTGCTCCTTCTAGCGTGAAGGAGTCTCCAGGATTCCCGGGGCGGTTCAGCCAGCACAATCGGATCCGCGAAGCGGTGACCCCCAAACTACGCAATGACCTACAGCATTCGGAGTTCGACCATCTCCTCATGCTCCCCGAGGTCAGCCGCACGATTAGATTGCACCATCAGTGGATACAACGCCTCTGGGGCTATGACACGCCCGGTGGCAACTCGTACGGAGGGCCGGTTACGCGCCACCCAACAGCAATTGGACGTTGGGATGCCGAGGCTTGGTCAACGTGGTTCGCTCTCGAGACCATCGGCACGGTTGTGGGCTGTGATCGCCCCGGCGGCGTCTTTCACGTGGTGCTAGCGGGCGCTCGAGAGCATGTGGCCGATTGGTGCCCCGACTCGCAGCAAACCGCAACTCCCATTGATGCGCTGTGGGGCCCGGGGACTTGGAATGAGCTGACCGCGGCCATCCGGGGAGCCGAAACCCAATGGGTCTCAGGCGCGGTCGACATCGTCGACCGCGCCTTCTTTGTACCTGTGGTCGACGGAGCCGTGGGCGCCCCTTTATCCGAGGCCCAGCTGATCGCGTATAGCCGTCGACCGGCCGAAGAGGAGTGCCACGTCGTGCGCGCTGATTGGCCCGGGGTGGCGCATCATCACGTCCGCGAGTTCGTGGGGACGTGCCGATGCGATCCAGCCAGCCCACACCAGAGCGATGGACCATGCCGCCACTGCGCATCCGAGTCGCTGTTGGCTGCGGCACGCAGGGAGGAAATGGTCGCCTTCATCCAGGCAGGGAAGGCCCCAGCCGCCAGTCCGCCGGTAGGCGGCCGCGCCCCAGGTCAACGCGCGCCGTCCGCTCACGTAGGGTCTCGCCGAGCGACGCGACCGAATCTCCGCGAGAAAGTCGCGAGGCTGGACAAGAGGTCCCAGAGCTTTCTTTGTCGGGTATCGGCCTAGCGTCAGCCCACGGGGTAGCTGAGCCAGTTATGTTCGTGGACGGGTGCGCCAGGGCACGGCGTCAACCTGGCCGACCCAAAGGTCGCGTTGGAGGCGGTTCCGGTAGTCCCCAGAGTACTGAGTGACCGCCAAGACAATGAGCTCGATATACCCCGTGACTAACAGCCAGGCATCCATCCGCGCGGAGATTGGCAATTCCGCTACAGCCGGGTCGGGATGTGCGACGCGGTGCCGCATTTCCGTCAGTGACTTCGGGCCGTCGGTCCAGCCGTTCTTGTTCTTCACCGCTGCGAGGTCCGGTAAGGATGGCGGAATCGAGTGAGGAATACCGTGCCGCGTGAGGGTGTTTCGCAAACGCGTATCGGCATCCCGCGGAAGGGGCGCGCCGAGGGTCCACCGCTCAAGAATTTCCAGCGCGACGAATGCCAGCACTAGGGCTGCGTCAATCGACGGCGGGAGATTAGAGGCCGCGTAGTAGTGGATCACCTTCCGCAACTGGAGCTCGGTGGTGGCATCGTGCCAGACGTTCATGAAAGAGGGAAAGAGCGACTCGAGTTGTGCTCGACCGTGGTGCCGATCAAGCCACATAAACCGCGGTAGCCACGAATCAACCCCTGGCGCTCTCCACATCGCCCAGATTGCGTGGCCGCTCGCGTCGAAGGCGACCGGCAAGACTGGTCCGCAGCTTGCGCCGGCAGCAAACGCATAGAAGTAGCCCAGAGCGTCAAGAAGTCGGCGCAGCTCGCCCACATCGAAGAGAGCCGCGTCGTCTCGCACAATCCGCCCGACGTGCGTGAGCCGATAGCCACCGCGAGTTTCGAGTGACTCTTGAGCGGATTGCGCGTCGGGCGTCTCATCAAGATCGATGGTCCAGCCGGCCCAACGAAAGGTCAGTCGTGCTCGGCGCAATCCATCGCCGTAACGGACGCTGGCGCCATGGACGAGGGGGAAATTGGCCAAGTGGAAGCGCGCTTCCGCGAAGCCGTGATGGGTTCCAACTTCAGGGGAAGAAGAGGCCGTCGCGTGCATGGTTATTGGCCGTGCCCTAGTTCGCGGAACCAGATCTCTCGCGGGGCGCTGGCCGGGTATCGAGGTAGTAACCGGGCGAACGCTCGATATCGATCCGAATGCAGCGACCAAGTCCGATCGAGTGGGACGAGCGATCACGAACCGAGCGTAAACGTGGGGGGTTGGTAGCCAGCCGAGCGCAACGGATCCTCGCACGACCCGGCCCAATTCTTGTACGGGTTCTGTCGCCTCGAGTGGCCCGGCGTACAGGACGATCGGCTGGCCAGGTTGCGAATGCGTATAGAAGGGTTCGACCGCCGGCGGCGTATCGGCTAGCAGGCGTTGGAACTCGGCCATCGCAGGATCGTCAGACATGTGTTGTCGGGACGATGGGGGACCGGTGCCATACCAAGGGATCGATGCGGCGCCCACGCGGTGCGTCACCGTGCTGCTGGTGGCTCGTCGAGCGATGCGGTCGCATAGTTCCTGGGGTCTGGCGCTGGGTGGAGGCGAACAGATGTACGATAGCACTTCAAGCGTGCTTATGCGATCGATGCGTTCGGGGGGTACCCAAGTTGACTGACACGTCGTCGCTCGAAGGCGCGGGCGCGAAGACGTCGACGCTAGAGGCAGCTTGCGAACCGTGGTCGTTCACGCAGAGTGGACCCCTGCGCACCGGGGACTTCATCCGACAGGCGCGCGAGCGCGGCATGGCTCTCGATCCGTCACTGTTGCGCGAGCTGTATCGGCATGGGGTGCTCGTGCCGTTCGCACAGGTCAGGGATCATCGGGCGAGTCCGCCGGTCGATCTAGTGGCCCCTCAGTTCGCCGCTCATAACACCTTTTTGCGTGAGCTCCTTCAGGCGGCAAGGCTCGGGCGGCTAGTGGATCCGGCCATGGCTGCGTATCAGCCTAGGTTGCGCTTCGACGAACGTCATCACGCGGACCGACCGGGATGGTGGAATGGGCTGTTGTACTCCAGGTATCAGTTGCTGCTCCTGCCGGAGATCGACCGGTATCTCGGTCGCGCAATCTTCCGAGGGAAGCTGGGCTTGCCCGTCGCGCGGCTGCCCGCTGCTGATCAATACCTGACGCAGTTGGCGCAGAGATATCGGACGATTGCTGGCGTCCTGACCGCGCTTGAGGCTCGTTACCTTCCCAACCTCGACCCTGAGTGGACTCGCATCAGTCGGGTGGATGAGCGTGACCTAGGGCGGTGGGTCCAGTACCGCAAGAACTTCGATCCGATCGATTTCAGCGCTCGCTTCGCGTACACGGCCGACCAAGCTCGCAGCGATGCTGAGCTTCTCTTGGTCCGCGCTGATCGCATTGACCCCATCGCCAGCGGGCCCCTGCGCCAGCTCGTTCGGCGCCTTCCCCCGGATGGACGGAAGCACCTCCAGGGTCCGGCGCTGGTCGCGATGGACTATCGGGTGGCCGCGGAGATCCTCCTGCGCTTCTGCGAGGACCTCGCGGAGCGCGGCGTCGGCTCGCCTGTGCCCGCTGCAGCGACCTTCGGGATGAGTTGGCACCCGCTCCGTGATCGTCTGAGCTGTAGAGATCAGACACTCGACCAGGATCTGATGGATCTGGGGCTCTCTCCCCACCCGCGCGTGGTCCTGGCTGTCGAAGGTCAGACAGAAGAGGTACACGTTCCTCTCGTGTGGAAGGCACTCGGATATCCGGACGCCCCCGAACTTGTCCGGGTGCTGAGATTGGGAGGGGTTGACAGGGATCTCGAGAAGGTCGCGGCGCTTGCAGCGGCGCCGCTTATCCGCGCGAGGTTGGCTGGGCACGACGCCTGGCAGCTCGCGAAACCGCCGACGCGTTTGCTGGTAGCCGTCGATCCCGAAGGTCGCCACTTCGAGACGGACCAGAAAATCGCCAAAACCCGCGCCAAACTCCTGGCAGAAATCCAGAGTGTGTTGAAGGCGCAGGGAGTTGACCGTCCCAATCGCGAGGAACTCGACGAATTGATCGAGATCAAGACGTGGAGTCAACGGTGTTACGAATTCAGTCACTTTGAGGACGCAGAGCTCGTGGATGCCATCTTGGCTGTAGGCCGTGGGCGGAACGGATGTAACCGCGCCCAACTGCTCCAGGCTATCGTCGCAACTCGAGCGGCGGGCAAGGACATCAAAGAGGTCTGGAGCCAATGGACACCGAAACCCAGCAAGGTCGAGTTAGCCTTGGCGCTGTGGCCGCGGCTTGAGGCCAAGATTGAGGCGTGCACGGTGGACGAAGCCATTCCGCTTCCCGAGATAGTCGAGGTGGTCCAGGGCGCGTACGCTCTTGCGCAGCAATGGCGTTACTTGTCGTTTGTCCTGTCTGAGGAGCCAAGGGACGCCTTCGCCGGCGAGCCGTCATCAGACAGCTGATGGCCGCCGGGACAGACGGCCGGCGGCGCGACGCTCGAGCCGTACCAGCTCGGGGTAGGCAAGGCGAGCATTGGACGGATCAGCCGCAGATGTAGACGACGGCCGCACCCGTCTCGACGTCGACGGCGGCAAGCGCAACGGCCTGACCACCGCTGAACGCGAGGAACTGACCCGACGGCGGCGCCAGGTTCGGGTCGGGGAGGAGCGCTCGATCCTCGAGAAGGCCGCGCCAACGTCCAAGAGACACGAATCTCGGCCACCATGGCGTGCAACTTTGATGCTCCTATGCCTT
>PLWW01000015.1 GCA_003153125.1 Candidatus Dormiibacterota bacterium
TTAGACACTGGACACCACCTCAGGCAGATAGCACGGCGCTACAGGTGCCGGATAACCATCGCTGGGACTCCCGCCACGAGTGTTGCCGGAGGGACGTCATGCGTCACAACTGCACCGGCTGCGACGACCGCGTCGGCTCCGATGTTCACACCGGGCAAGATCGTGGCGGCAGCTCCGATCCATACATTCGTATCGATGGTGATCGGCTGAGCGGTGATATATGCCCGCCGTTTATCGGGTTCAACGGGATGACCGGCCGTGACCAGGTTGACCTTGTGAGCGATCATGACCTGGTCTGCGATGTTGATGGCTGCGTGGCCCGTAAACGCGCATTCGTAACCGATGAAGACGGCCCGACCGATAGTGATGTTCAGCCCGTAATCCGTGTAGAAGGGAGGGATGAGCGTGAAAGAGCCGCCGACGGGCTTGCCGATCAACTCCTCGAAAGCCTTCTGGATCGACTCCGCTTCGTCCATGCAGTACGCGCTGAGCTTGGAGGAGAGCCGGGTGGCCACTTTGACCCGATCCACGAGCGCGCGGGACTCCGGCGTTCTGGTTGCGATCCACTGACTGTCGTACATCCAATTCCTCAACTCAGGTTCGGCGCTGTGTGCTGCGTGGACCCATCATCTTAAGCTAAGAAGGCGCAAACACAGTTGATAAGTGGGGCCATTACGCTCGCTGACAGCGAGATCGGGATCGTCATTTAGTACGGCGCACACGTCTGGGTAGTTGCCGGGTATCTCCTTTCTTCTTTGCACCCGGACTCTCGCGATCCTGAATACGAAAGAGAGCAGATACCTGCGCGCTCCTTGCCGTACAGCGCTCGCAGAGTAGATGGTCGCGCGCGTGGCCGCCCTTGCCAGGCATCGCGACGAGCCGCCCCTNNCCACCCAGTTTCTCGACTGGTCGGCCCGCGACGCGCCGAGCACAACGCCCAGTCACATTGATCGTGACACGATCCATCGTTTCCTGGAAAGCCTCGCGCCAGCGGGCTGCAGCGACCGTCGCTACGCGCTACCGCGCCCGGAGGGCGGCGGCTGCGAAGCGCCGTGGCGCCTGATTCGGCACTCGAGCCATCCGCTGGCGCGGGCGGGGCAGGACGGGTGCCGGTCACGAGAGCCTCGGCGTTCGCGCTCGACGATGCTCCCGTGACCCCAATTGAGGACCTTTGGCCCTCGCAGCGAACGCTGTCGCAAGGCAAGCTGTGCTCACCTACGTCACCCCGAGGGAGATCGAGCATCAGCGTATCCGGCCTTCGCGAGCACGTCAGTGGCGCACAGCGGGCACTCGGTCGAGTCTTTCGGCCTCGACCTCATCCTCTTTGCACGCCCCGTCCGTGTGGGGTTTTCGGCAGGAGGTCATCCTGCAGGGTCCGCTCGCCGACGTCATTCCGCCGACCACCAATTCGGCGGCCCAGCACGCCAGCCGACCACCGGACGCAGGATGGCCATCGCGAAAAATCCTTACGACCTGCCGCCGCCGCCGTTGCACTCTGCCCTCGGGCACCTTGCTCGACCGGGTGCTTCACCGGATCCATGTCGAGGCTGCTCGCACTGGCGGCTGATCATCAGCAAGGGACGGAGACGCTTGCATTGAGGGAGGGATCGGAGTGAGCAGCACCAGCCAGGGGCGGAACTTTCGCGTCTCCTCAGACGGCGCGTATGAGACCACTGCCCGCGGCCTCGAGGTCCTGGAGACGCCCTTCCTCAACAAGGGATCCGCGTTCACTCTGGAGGAGCGGCGCGAGCTCGGGCTTGGAGGTCTCCTCCCCAGCGCAGTGACGAACATCGACCTGCAGGCCGAGCGGTCCTACGCACAATACCGTCGCCAACCCGACGATCTCGGCAAGTACAGCTTTCTCAGTGCGCTGCACGATCGCAACGAGGCGCTCTACTACCGCCTTCTCTGCGACCACCTCGCCGAGATGATCCCGATCGTTTACACGCCCACGGTGAGCACGGCCATTGAGCGATACAGCCAGGAGTTCCAGCGCCCGCGCGGAATCTACCTGTGCATCGACGATCTCGACGGAATCGATGATGCGTTTCACAACTTCGGCGCCGGACCCGACGACATCGACCTGATCGTCGCCACGGACGCCGAGCAGATCCTTGGCATCGGCGACTGGGGCGTGGGAGGCATGGCCATCTCGGTCGGCAAGCTCTCGGTGTACACGGCCGCGGCTGGCATCGATCCGATGCGCGTGATCCCGGTCATGCTCGACGCTGGCACGGACCGCGACTCGATTCTCGAGTACCCCGCTTACATGGGCGCCCGCCACACACGTGTGCGCAGCGAGCGCTACGACGCCTTCATCGATGCCTTCGTGCGTACGGTAGTCGCTCGCTTCCCCAACGCGCTCCTCCACTGGGAGGATCTCGGCGCGAGCAACGCGCGCCGCATTCTCGAGCGCTACCGATCGCAGGTCTGCACGTTCAACGACGACATGCAGGGGACCGGAGCGGTCGTGCTCGGGGGCGTCATCGCAGCTGCACGTGCGTCGGGTGTGCCGCTGGCCGAGCAGCGCGTCGTTATCTTCGGCGCAGGCACAGCGGGGATCGGCATCGCTGATCTCATGCGGGACGCGATGGTGCGCGAGGGGCTGTCGGGCCAGCAGGCCATCAGTCGGTTCTGGTGCCTCGGTCGCCATGGGCTGCTCGTGGACGGCATGGAGAGCGGCATGCGCGACTTTCAACTGTCCTACGCGCGCCCAGCGGCTGAGGTGCGAAGCTGGCAGCGGGAGGGCCGCGCTGACGCTGGCGGCATCCACCTCCTTGAGGTGGTGCGTCAGGTGCGGCCAACCCTGCTGATCGGTTGCTCGACGTCGCCCGCCGCGTTCACCGAAGAGATCGTTCGCGAGATGGCGGCGCACACGGAGCGGCCGATCATCTTTGCGATGTCGAACCCCACGTCGCTCTCCGAGGCGATTCCATCAGACCTCATCGCGTGGACCGAGGGGCGCGCGCTGGTCGCGACCGGTGGCCCGTTTCCGCCGGTGGCTCATGACGGCACGACGTACACCATCGGCCAGGCCAACAATGCGCTGATCTTCCCCGGTCTCGGCCTCGGCACGATTGTGGCGCGAGCGCGATCCGTGAGCGACGGCATGCTCGCGGCCGCTGCCGGCGCGATTGCTCAACTCGTCGACGCTACACCGCTCGGGGCTCCGCTCACGCCGCCGGTGGAGACTGTGCGTGCCGTGTCGCTCCACGTCGCTGTCGCTGTCGCTCGCGCAGCACTCACCGAGGGGCTGGCCCGTGTCGAGCTATCGGACGTAGTCCCTGACGTTCGCAGCGCGATGTGGGAGCCAGCCTACCGCGCCGTGCGCGCAGTTGGGACATGACGATCCAATTGGTAGCAATGCGTCTGGTCAAGGCTTCAATCGCGGACTCGGTCGCGGCGCTCGACGCCGAGAGTACGGCTGCGCTACACCGCCCCACCGGTAACCCTGGCAGCCAGCACCCTCCTGGGGACGAAGATCCAGAAGCTCACCCAGCTGTCGTCGTTTCGCCCCGCGTAGATGTGGTTGAGGTCACGCATCAGACCGGTGGTGAACACTAAGGACACGTGGACCACTGCAGCGACGGGTACTGGATCAGCAGGGAGGCCGCGGTCGTGGTTGCTCACTTAGGGCAGGCGTCCCGTAGATCGTCGCCGAAAGCTTTCTCGTATCCTCCGTCCGGTACGAGCTGGCACTCGCGTTCCACCGCCGCAGCCGAGGAAGCAGCATGACGAACAACTCAGCGGACATCCACCGCACGCCATCGGCGCGCTCGAGCGCAGGGACGCACCCCGGGTGAGCCGCATGGCGGCTGCGCAGCGCCCCTTGCACGTTGTTCAGGGTGAGGACCTGTGCTGAACATCACAGGGACGGCGCTGGTTCTCTGGTTGCACGTCCTGGCGGCTTGCATCTGGATCGGTGGGCAGGTCACCATTGCCATCTTGATCCCGATTCTCCGAGGTGAGGGTCAGCTGGCGCGAATCACCGGTAGGAGATATCAGACGATTGCGTGGCCAGCATTCGGCGTTCTTGTCGTCACCGGGATCATCAATGTCGGCAACACTGGAATAGCGTGGCGGCATCTTCTCGACACCGACCCCGGGCGAACCCTTGCTGTCAAGCTGGGCTTGGTTGCAGTGTCCGGTCTGGCGGCGGGGGTCCACGCGTTTCTGCAGGCGCCGCGGCGAGATGCCGCTATTGTCGGACGCCCGTGGGCCGCGGCGCTACTCGGCTCGGTGAGCTTGTTGGCCGCTGTGCTGGCAGCCCTGTATGGCGTTGCCATCGCAAATGTCTGAGACTCGTTTGTGGCGAAGGACGCCGATCTCACGCAGGACGACCACGGGAATGGTGACCTGGTTCTTGCTGCTGAGGCGCAGACGGTTGCGCCGATGCACCGTACTTTGGATGCCATAGGTGACGGATACCTGGTCTTCGGACGCACTGCCAGCGACTTCCGGGACATAACATGGTGGTCCGTCTTATCGGGTCAGGCCCACAGGCGTCGTTGTGGCTCTTCCAGATGTGGTACAGATCCCTACGGGGGGTCGCAGTCACCGCAGGCGCTGCCGGGAGGCTCCGGCGCAGCTGCGCGCGCCGAACACCCCCGCGGCACCTGGCGCTGCACGCGGCGAAGGCGCGCAGACGCACGCTGTGCGTCCTTGGCCAGCCTTACCCGAGCCGGCAGCTCGCAGAGACCGTCGACTGCAGGGCGATCCTGGAGCGTGACTAGAGCCGGGTGCAACGGTCATCATCGGGTCGTGGCGTTCAAGACGATCATCGAGCCGTTCCGGATCCACTCCGTCGAACCGCTGAGGATGACCTCACCCGGCGCCCGCCGCCGGGCCGTCCGCGAAGCGGGCTTCAACCTCTTCGCACTCCATTCGACCGATGTGCTCATCGACCTGCTGACCGACTCCGGTACGGGCGCCATGTCGGCTGCGCAATGGGCAGGGATCCAGCGTGGCGACGAGAGCTACGCCGGATCCCCGTCGTGGTTCCGGTTCCTCGACAGCGTTCGGGACCTGTTCCCCTTCAAACACATCATCCCGACGCACCAGGGTCGCGCGGCAGAGAAGATCCTCTTCTCGGCCATCGGAGGCCCGGGCAAGGTTGTGCCCAACAACACGCACTTCGACACGACACGAGCTAACGTCGAATCGACCGGTGCCGAGGCCGTCGATCTTCTGTGTGCCGAAGGGCTCGATCCTGCTGCACTGCATCCCTTCAAAGGCAACATGGACACCACCGGTCTCGAGGAGTTGTTGAGCAGTCGCAATGCGGACACGGTGCCGGCGGTGTTCGTGACGATCACCAACAACTCCGGCGGCGGCCAGCCTGTTTCGCTGGCGAACCTCCACGAAGTGCGGGACATCTGCACACGACACGGTGTGCCCCTGTTTCTCGACGCCTGCCGGTTTGCGGAGAACGCGTGGTTCATCCGCATGCGCGAGCGGGGGCAACATTCGCGCACGGTGCGCGAGATCGTTCTCGAAATGGCGTCGCTCGCCGACGGGATGACGATGAGCGCGAAGAAGGACGGCCTCGCCAATATCGGGGGCTGGCTCGCCATGAACGATGACCAGCTCGCCGTGCGCTGTCGCAACCTGCTCATCCTCACCGAGGGTTTCCCGACCTACGGCGGACTCGCCGGCCGTGACCTCGAAGCAATCGCCCAGGGGCTCCGCGAAGTGGTGCACCACGACTACCTGCAGTACCGCATCCGCTCCACGGCATACCTGGGCGACGCGCTCACCAAGATAGGCATCCCCATCGTTCAGCCCACCGGCGGGCACGCTGTGTATATCGACGCCCGTGCGCTGCTTCGTCACATCCCGGCGTTGCACTATCCGGGCCAGTCCCTCGCGGTCGCGCTGTACGAGGCGGGTGGCATCCGCGGCTGCGAGATCGGCACCGTGATGTTCGGCCGCCACCCCGATGGAACCGAGACACCTGCCGCAATGGACCTGGTACGGCTCGCCATCCCGCGCCGCACCTACACGCAGAGCCACATCGACTACGTGATCGAGGTCTGCGACGATGTGGCGAGCCACGCAAGTGAGCTGACGGGCTACCGCATCGTCGACGAACCGCCGGCGCTGCGCCACTTCTCGGCCCGCTTCGAGCAGCTGGCGACGGCCTGAGTCGATCGACTGCAGGGGACATGCGGAGGGTTGGTGCGCTCCTCCAGCAGGCCACGCCGGTTGACCAGGCCGGTGAGGTCGTCCTGGTGGGGATGCAAATGGTGGCGCCGGTCATGCGTGCGAGATCGGGCGGCGCGATCATCAATGTGCGTTCGGCGACAACGCTGCGGGTCTTCCCTGGGCTCGGTGGCTACGCCGCCACCAAGGCGGCACTCAACATGATCTCCGAGGTCGCACGGCTAGAGCTGGCCCGGGGCGGCATAGCGGTGTCCGTCGTATACCCATCCGTCACCGCCACCGAGTTCCACGAGCGGCTCCGGGCCGGCCATCTGGTCAGCGGAGGGCGCAGCATTCCGCCCTACCCGCCTGAGCTGGCGGCCGCCGCCATCGCCTTCGCCATCCGCAGCGGCGAGGCCCACGTGCTGGTCGCCGATCCACCCAAGCGGATCGTGCCCGGGAACAGCGAGGGCCGAGGCTCCTTGGTCGCCCGTCAAGCACCCGGCCCGGCGGCCTCATCGTCGCTGGAGTCCGAGGGCGGCGAGACGAGCAGACCTTCGACCGAAGGTACGACCGAGGAGGCGCCCGCGAGGTGATCCCGGTGACGGCGGCGAACGGGCGAACGGGCCGGAGCGTGGTCCGGGCCCTAGTCCGCGCCAGCTTCGGCTTCCTGACCGCACCCAGGAGGACTCGCGAGGCGTGCTCGCGGCCTACGCCAGCCTGCCCCTAGAATCGCCGGGTCGCTCAGGCGGGATGTCTCGGACATTGCAACTTCGCCCAACGCGGTGAGGTCACCCGGCCGCCCCCGGCGTGCAACGTGTTCGCCGAACCAGGGGTGGGGGATACGCCCGCGCGGCAGCCTTGGTCCGGGTTAGCTGGCGCCCTTGGATTTCATTGGCGGGACGCCGGGCTGGTCGAGGAGCTCCCGACAGGCCAGTCCGAACAGCCATCGCTCGTACTGATCGGGTGACCATCCACGGTCTCGCACCAAGACACGGTAGACGTCCGTGCCGGCCAACGCATAGAACGCGTCGACAGCACCGTCGACGGTGACGTGGCTCGACAGGGCACCGCAGTCGTCGATCGAGGCAATCGCCCTTCGTACGGCCGCCAAGTGGCGCTCGTCCCACAGGCGGCAGGTCTCGGACAGGCGGTCGTCGGTTCCCCGGGCGGCACGGAGAATGTCCGTGACGACCCAGGAGCGCTCGTTGAGCCGACGAATGATGCCGGCGGCGATCCGGAGCTTTTGGACGGGGTGACCCTCGGACTCGACCTGCTCGACGCTCAGGTCGGAGCTGGCCGCCACATCCTCGGCGAGAGATGCCACGAGAGCTGCCTTGCCCGGGAAGTACAGGTAGACGGTGGGCAGAGAGATCGTCGCTTGCCGAGCGATCGCCGCCATTGTCACGGCCGGGAAGCCGTCGGCTTCGAAAAGCTCGTGAGCCGCGACAAGGATGCTGCGTCGGGTGGCGTTCGTCTGCTTGTCTCGCTGAGGAGAGTTGTACGCGCGGCGAGGTTTGACAGCCATGCCGGGTGAAGTATACGATCCATCTAGCCGATTAGACGCTCAATATAGCGAATATGAAGGGCTGGCGCGTCTCGCTCCGTAGCCAGCCTCGGGGAGGGCAGTCATGACAGTCGCACACGCCGCGCCTGGGGCCGGCGAACCGGCGCACAGAGGCATCGGGATGGACACCGCCATAAACTCGGATCGGTGGGATGACGCGGTAGTCATGATCCCGACGCGGCTCGGCGATCTCCGCGTGGAGGTGACCGGCTCCGGTCCTCCCGCGGTGCTGTGGCACAGCCTTTTTGTCGACTCCACAACCTGGGAGAGGGTACGTGGGCCGTTGTCGGCCAGCCGGCGTCTCATCATCATCGATGGCCCCTCGCACGGAGGAAGTGCGGCGGCGACCCGGCTTTTCACCGTGGACGAGTGCGCATCCGCCGCCCTCGACGTCCTCGACTACCTCCGCGTGACGGAGCGGGTGGATTGGGTAGGCAATGCGTGGGGTGGCAGCGTTGGGATTCTTTTTGCCCGCGCCTATCCCCTCCGATGCCGAAGCCTGGTGACCATTGGCACCCCGGTCCATGCCTTGACGCGTGCGGAGCGCCCCAAGATCACCCTCCTTGTCGGGGTCTACCGTCTGACCGGACCAATTGGGCCGTTGGTGACCGCAGTGTCCGATGCCTTGCTCGGCCCTCACAGCGCGGTGAGCAGGCCCGCGGACGCGCGCCTCGTTGGCGCTGCCGTCCGACGGGCGACGCGGCGCGGGTTGTATCGCGCCATGCGGTCGGTGATGCTCAACCGGCAGGACCTGACGTCGGTGCTGACCGCGGTCACCGTGCCGACGCTCGTGGTTGCTGGAGCCGACGACGTGATGTGGACGTCGGATCAGGCGCGGACAGCCGCGTCGCTTCCATCACAAGGCTCCTATCGCGTCGTTCCCGGCGGCGGGCACGTGGCGCCGCTCCTCGAGGGTGCACCGGAGCTCGTAGAGGTCCTGACCGGCTTCTGGCGAGGCGAACAACCGTGAAAGCCTCACAACTCCCTCGTCGCGGACCAGCAGTTCCAGATCGTCGAGGATCAGCGGATCCGACTGCGACGTCTTCCTCGCGACGCCTCATCGCCAGACCGATGTGATGAGGACCAGGGTCAGGGCTCCCAGACGGAGTGGTCATGGGCGAAGACAACGCGAGCGGGGTTGAGTTCCTGCAGTCGGTTTATCCACGCTGGCGGCACGGGCAGCGGCCGGGAGTGGCCGTCGCGGTGCGCGCGCCACGCAAGCACGTCTGCGCTGTACGCCGTGGCCGTGTCGT
>PLWW01000052.1 GCA_003153125.1 Candidatus Dormiibacterota bacterium
CGTGCCGCCTCAGTCCTCGCCGGCGGGTGGCTCCCAGCGCAGGAGGGCGACGTCCGACACCTGGCGCAGGTGGGCCCGCATGGCCTCAGCCGCCCCAGCCGCCTGGCGCGCCTCGATGGCGTCGAGGATCCGTTGATGCGCCATCAGCGACTGCCGCGGCCGCTCCGGTTCTGAGAGCGACTCGATGCGCGTCTCGTGGATCGCGTCGGCGAGGCCGTCGATGACGTGCTCGAGCACCTTGTTGTTGCCGGCGCGGTGCACCGCATGGTGGAACGCGGCGTCCCCGTCGAACCCGAGACCGGCGGCGTTGACGTCGGCCTCCATCTGGGCCAGGGCCGCGCGCATCGCCTCCAGGTCGGCGTTGGTGCGCCGCGCGGCGGCCAGTTCAGCGAGCCCCACCTCGAGGAGCTCTCGTGCCTCGAGCACCTCGGGGAGCCGGGCGCGCCGCTCCACCAGCTTGTGCAGGACGCCCCCGAAACCGCGGCGGCGGCGCAGGAACACCCCTCCGCCGTGGCGCACCTCGATGAACCCCTGAGCCTCGAGAACCGCCAGGGCCTGGCGCAGCGACGCCCGGCTCACGCCGAGTCGTGACGCCAATTCCCGCTCCGGCGGGAAACGCTCACCGACATCGAGGTTGGTCCGGATCACGAACTCGCCGAGGCGTTCGATGAGGTCCTCGTAGAGGCGGGTACGCCCGAGCGGGCGCAGCGGAGACGTGTCAGTCACTGCGCCGGATCGCCTCGGCGTATCGGGGCCATCCCGAGCAGCGGGGACTCGATGCGTCTCGATGTGTCATGGGCGGCCGATTATCCACCCGATTGGTCTGTCCATTGGGCCATTGACACACTCTGCCACTGTCCAGCAGACTTCCGCCACGTTCTCAGACCGGCTCCTTCAACGGGCCGCTGACGGAGGGTGGACAGTGACGCCGACAGCCATGTCTCGTTTCCCGGGTCGGGTACAACGAAGCCGCAACGGCCGGCGTCTGCTGACGGGAACCGTAGCGGCCCTGCTGGTTGCTGCCTGCGGCAGCACGAGCACCTCGAGCGGCGGGTCCGGCGGCAACATCACCACCGACAGCGCGGGGCACGTGTCCTTCGGCGTTCTCTCGTGCTTCACCGGCCCACTCGCCGTCCTCGGGCAGGCCATGCTGCAGGGATCGCAGGTCGCCCAACAGGTCATCAACAAGAACGGCGGCGTCCTCGGCAAGCAGCTCGACCTCAGCCACGAGGACACGCAGTGCGACGAGGCCGACGCGGTGCCGGCGGTGCGCAAGCTGCTCGCTTCCGACAACGCGACGGGCATCATCGGCCCCGAGACGCAGGAGATCGCGGCGGTGTCGCCGATCGTCAGCGCCGCCAAGATCCCCACCGAGTTCCAGGGCGGTAGCACCGCGTTCGACAAGAACACCAACCAGTACCTCTGGCGCTCCAGCCCCTCCGACTCCCAGCTCGGGGTGGCCATGGCCCTCTACGCCCACCAGAAGGGGTACAAGACCGCAGCCCTTCTCTTCTCGTCGGACATCGCCCAGCAGACCATCCCGACGCCCATCAAGGCGACGTGGCTGAAGTTCGGCAACACGATCGTCTCCAACATCACCGTGGCTCCGGGTCAGACGTCGTACCGCACCCAGGTGCAGCAGATCATCAGCGCAAGCCCTGACGTCATCTTCACGCAGCTCGACCCGCAGACGGCGGCGGTCATGTTTCAGAACTTCAAGGAACTTGACAACCTCGCCATCCCGATCGTGGGCACCGACGTGACCAGCGGTAACGACTACCTCAGCGCGATCACCTACCCGATCGCGCACGACCACCTCATCTCCGTCTACGGCACCAACGCCACCGGTGCGGCTGCCGACAACTTCGGCAAGGCGTTTGCGGGGCTCAACGGCGCCACCGCACAGCCCATCGCCGGCGCCAACTACGCGTACGACGCCGTGATCAGCCTCGCCCTGGCCATGGACAAGGCGGGTACCACCGACGGTCCGGCGGTCGTCGCCGACATGAAGCAGGTGACCAACCCACCGGGGACAGCGTGCGACGACTACGCGAGCTGCCTCAAGGCGATCAAGGCCGGCACCAAGATCAAGATGGACGGCTCCAGCGGTGACCTCATCTACAACGCGTTCAACAACGTCTTCGGGCCGTACGGCGCCTTCCAGGCCGACGCAACCACCGGCGCAGAGAGCCAGGTGCAGCTCCTCTCCGCGGCGGATCTCGCCACCGCCACACCGTGACGCNNGTCGCCAACCTCTCCCACGGTGAGATCCTCACCGTCGGCGCCTACTGCGCCTACCTGGTGCAGCAGCACGGCGGTGGCGTCATCCTCTCCGGGTTGGCGGCGGCCGCCGGCGGCGGCGCGCTGGCGCTGGCCGTGCACAACGGTGTCATCGACCGATTCGTGCGCAAGGGCATCGGCGGGCTGCCCACGTTCATCGCCACGCTCGGCGTCTCGCTGGTCATCCAGAACATCCTGGTGATCATCTTCGGCGCCTCCAACCTGGGCTACTCGGTGCCCCCGGGAGCGCCACGCACCATCGGCCCGTTCCTGTGGACCGACACCGAGATCCAGATCATGGTCTCCGCGGTGGCGATCACCGCGCTGCTGTACGTCATCATCCAGCACACGCGTTTCGGCAAGTCGCTGCGCGCCGTGTCGCAGAACCGTTCGCTGGCAAGTGTTTCCGGCATCAATGCCCACCGCGTCGCGGCGCTGACGTGGTTGCTCGCCGGGGTCATCGGAGGCTACGCCGGCTTCATCCTGGCGGAGAGCATCGGCACGTTCAGCCCGTACTCCGGCTTCACCTTCTTCCTGATCACGCTGACCGCCGCCGTCGCCGGCGGCCTCGGCAAGGCCTTGGGCACGCTCGTCGGCGGGGTCATCGTGGGCATCGGGCTCGAGTTCTTCGGTGGATACCTGAGCGCCAGCTACAACCTGGCGTTCGCGTTCGCCATCCTCTCCGTGGTCATCCTGGTGCGCCCACGCGGCCTCTTCGTCGGTGGCCGGCGGAGCGTGTTCGAATGATCGACTACATCGTCTCCATCCTCACCGAGGGCGCGATCTTCGCGATCATGGCGCTCGGGCTCAACATCATCTGGGGCTGGTCGGGCGACTTCGACCTCGCCTTCTACGGCTACGTCGCGCTGGGCGCGTACATGACCCTGGTGCTCACCGTCGGTCCAGCCACCAGCCCGGCGGAGTACATCCTCGGCCTGTCACTGCCCTTCCC